>NZ_JBLRWX010000034.1:0-34820 GCF_047921035.1 Natronococcus sp. | reverse complement strand
AAACGGCCGGTGATGTAGTCTTCGGTTTGTTTGAGTTTGGGGCGCGTGAAGAGGGTGTCGGTTTCATCCACTTCAATCAGCTTGCCCATGTAGAAAAAGGCGGTACGATCCGAAACCCGGGCCGCCTGCTGCATGTTGTGGGTGACGATGATGACCGTGTAGCGTTCGGTCAGATCGTCGATGAGGTCCTCGATCTTCGACGCCGCAACTGGGTCGAGCGCCGAGGTCGGTTCGTCCATCAGGATGACCTCGGGACCCGTGGCAATGGCGCGGGCGATACAGAGTCGTTGTTGCTGGCCGCCCGAGAGGTCGAGCCCGCTCGAGTCGAGCTGGCCGTTCACCTCGTCCCACAGCGCCGCGCCGCGCAGGGCCTCTTCGACGCGCTCGTCGACGTTGTCGGTCTTTCCCTGGACGTTCAGCCCGTAGGCGACGTTGTCGCGGATCGACTTCGGGAACGGATTCGGTTTCTGGAAGACCATCCCGATCTTCCGGCGCAGCGCGACGGGATCGACGTCGTCGTCGTAGACGTTCTTCCCGTCGAACTCGAGGGATCCGTCGATGTGACAGGCGTCGATCTGATCGTTCATTCGGTTGATGCATCTGAGGAACGTCGACTTTCCGCAGCCCGACGGGCCGATGATCGCCGTCACCTGCCGTTCGGGAATCTCGATGTCGACCCCGGAGAGCGCTCGCTCGTCACCGTAGTAGACGTCGAGACCGGTAGTCTCGACGACGGTTTCTTCGGAGATCGTTCGCTCGTCGGTTCCGTCGACCGATACTTCCGTCGAGATCAGCGATTCGGTGTCGCTCGTGGTGTTGCTTGCCATGTCAGTAGCTCCGTTCGTATCGATTTCGCACGAAGAACGCGACCCCGTACATCGCGAGGAGGATCGTCATCAGCACTGCGATCCCCATCGCGGCGAGGTACTGCAGTTCTACCTCCGGGAGGAACGCCCACTCGTAGATCTGCGTCGGCATCGCACCGAAGCGGTCGAACGGGCCGGGATGGTGCCGTAGTCCCCAGACTGTCCCGACCATCAGCAACGGCGCGGTCTCGCCGATCGCGCGGGCGAGCGCCAGGATCGTCCCGGTGACGATGCCGGGCATCGCCGAGGGGAGGACGACGCCGCGAATCGTCTGCCACTGCGTCGCACCGGTCGCCAGCGAGCCGTTGCGGACGCCGTCCGGGACGGCCCGCAGCGCCTCCTGGCTCGCCACGATGACGATCGGAGTGACGAGCAGCGCGAGCGCCAGGGCCCCCGCGATCAGGATCGGTCCCATTCGCATCGCGTTGACGAAGACGCCGAGCGCGAGCAGTCCGTAGACGACCGACGGGACGCCCGCGAGGTTCGTCAGGTTCGCCTCGATCAGCGTCGTGGTCCGGTTGTCGGGCGCGTACTCCTCCAGATACACCGCCGTCCCGACGCCGAGGAAAAACGAGAACAGGAGGGTAAAGACGAGCAGCCAGGCCGAGCCGATCATCGCGCCCAGGAAGCCCGCGCTGGCCCAGTCGCTCGAGGCGGTCTGTGTGAGGAAGGTCCCGACGTCGATCTCGAAGACCACGACGCCGATCAGGGTATCGAGTATCACGTCGACGATCAGGAAGGCGAGCACGACCACCCCGAACAGCGACGCGCCGACGAGGACGAGGTGGAAGAGCCGGTTCTTCCGTTTCACCCGGTGCAGGTCGACGTCGTCCATCCACTCGCTAACAGCCTGTCGTTCAGTATCGGTGCTCATCGGTACACCTCCCGGTAGCTTCGCTTGACGTAGTCGTTTAGCAGGTTCGCGGCCAGCGTCATGACGAACAGCGCGAGCCCCACCGCGAACAAGCTCTGGTACTCGACCGACCCGACCAGCATCGTCGACCGAGTCGAGTCAACCATATAGGCAGTCATCGTCTGGATCTCGGCGAACGGGTTCGCGGTCAACCGCGGCGTGACGCCCGCCGCGAGCGCGACGGCCATCGTCTCGCCGATAGCCCGCGACACCGCGAGGATGTACGACGCCATCACGCCGGAGATCGACGCCGGCAGCACGACGCTCGTCGACACCGTGTACTTCGAGGCGCCGAGCGCGTACGCCCCGTTTCGTAACTCGTCGGGGACCGACGACATCGCGTCCTCGGAGATCGAGGCGACCATCGGAATCGTCATGATCCCGACGACGATCGCTCCCGAGAGCGCGCTGAATCGACCGACGTCCTGTCCGAGTGCCGCCGCGAGAGGATCGATGATCGTCGGTGTGATAAACGTCAGCGCGAAGAACCCGTAGACGATCGTGGGCACGCCGGCCAGCACCTCGAGGGTCGGCTTGAGGTACTTGCGAGTTTGCGGGCGGGCGTACTCAGAGAGGTACAGCGCCGTCGCGGTCCCGATCGGGATCGCGATGAACGCCGCGCCGACGGTGATCAGCAGGGTTCCGGCGACCAGCGGTAGGACGCCGAAGCGCGGGTCGTCGGCGTGGGACGGTCGCCACTCGGTGTCGAACAGGAACTCGGTGATCGCGACGCGCTGTTCGGGGACGAGACGGAACTCGGTGACGAGTCCGATCAGCCACTCGTGAAAGCGAACGTCGTAGAAGAAATTGAACGCGTTGTCGAACAGGACGGCGAAGATCGCCACCGTCGTCAACACGGTGATGCTCGTACACCCGAAGAGGAGCCGACGGATCCTGCGATTTCGACGCCGATCCGCATCGGCGTCGTCGCCGATGATTCCCGAGCCCGGGCCTGTTTCTGTGCTCATTGTGCTATTAGTGCTTACTCGTCGTCCTCGTCGTCACCCGCTTCTCCGACGTCGAACTCGTCCTCGCCGGGGGTGCCGCCGAGCGCTTGGAAGTAGCCGACGCCGCCCCAGCCGAGGGCGTACTGGTTGTCGGCAACGCCCTCCATGATCGAATCCGTGTGGGTGTGGGCGCTGTAGTCGGTCCGAATGGAGCCGATCTCGCCGTTGATCTCGCGGGTGTAGTAGTCGAACGTCCCGGAGTCGCTGTCTCGACCCCAGAGTTCGATCTCCTCGTCCGGGTAGTCGTCGTCGATGTCGCTCCAGCGGGTGATGTCCGACTCGTACCGCCAGACGGCGTGGAGGTCGTCGAGCGAGATCTCGTCCATCCAGTCGTTCTCGCCGTGTTTGACGACCGACAGGCCGTCCCATCCGATCTCGTAGTGGCTGTACTCGACGCCGTTTTCCTCGGCGATCTCCGCCTCCTCGTCGAGGATCTCGCGGCTCGCGCTCTGGACGTCGGAGTCGCCCTCCGCGAAGGCCTCGAACCCGGCGCCGGTCCCCTCCGGGTCGACGTAGACGTTCGCGTCCGGATACTCACCTTCGAAGGACTCGCCCGCGGCGTCCGTCACCGGTGCGACGGTGTTGCTGCCCGAACAGTCGACGTCGTCGTCGACCGCGTTTTCGTCCGGTTCGATACCGAGTTCCTTGAGGACCGCCTCGAACTCCTCCTGATTTTCGTCGCGAACGCCGTCGGTCGCCGCGTAGTAGCCCCCGTCGCGGGCGAAGTCGTGCTGGTTCTCAAGGTAGTGGCGGACGTACGTCCCGAGCGTGTTCGGTTTTTCCTCGAGACTCGCGTGGTTGACGTAGATGAATAGCGGCCGCGTCAGCGGCGAGTAAACTCCGCTCTCGATGTTGTCCTGGGTTGGGTGGTAGTACTCGCCGTCCTCGTCGCTCTCGACGGCGACCGTGGAGATCGTCGCGTCGGTCTCGGCCGCGCTCTCGAGAAACGCCGTACACCCCGCGAGGCTCGCGAGTCCCGCCGCACCCGCGCCGGCCAGGAACGTTCGTCGCGATCTGCCTCCGATTCGACCGTTTTCGGACTGCTTGTCCGTCATCAGGTCGTCGGTCGCGCCGTCGGGATAAAGAGCGTGCTAATTTCTATATACTACCTCGAGTATATCTATATTCGGCTCTATAGCCCAGCGTAGATCGGAGTCGAGTTCTCTCGAAGCCCGGTGAGAGCCCTTCCCGTCCGTTCGAGGGTCGTTTCCGTCGCTATCTCGATCGGACTCGAAGCGGCTCTCCCGCTACCTCCGATCGACTCCCCGGCCTCGAGGTTTGATTCAGCACCCCATTTGCTCGCGGAGGCGATATCTATATACTAATTCCCTGTAGCATGTACCCATCCGTATATCTCCCGTCGAACACCACCCGATGAGTAGACCATTTCCGGACTAATTGGACCGAATACCGCGGATATCGATTGTCTCTATAGATGCAGCCAGATTTATATTGTGCCCGCAAGAACCGGGTTGGTATGGAGACGCGCAAGATCCAGGTGACCGGGGGCTCGACCTACACCGTCTCGCTGCCGAAGACGTGGGCGACGGAAAACGACGTCAGCAGCGGGATGACCGTCGAGATCTACGCCGAGGACGACACGCTTCTGATCACCCCACAGAGCGACGTCGACCACCAGGAGGGAACCCTCGAGATCGCCTCGCTCGAGGACGAACAGTTAAAACGGGCGATCCTCACGATGTATGTCAGCGGGTTCGACGTCATCCGCCTCGAGGCGACCCGGATCACGACCGACCAGCGACGGGCGATCCGCAGTGCGATCCAGGGGCTCATCGGGGTCGAGGTCGTCGAGGAGCAAAGCGGCTGCGTCGTCGTTCAGGACCTGCTCGACTCCGCGGAGCTGTCGATCGTCAATGCCGTCTCCCGAATGCGCCTGATCGCCACCTCGATGCTCGAAGACGCCGTCACCGCTCTGATCGAAAACGACGACGACATCGCACAGGATGTCATCGAGCGCGACGACGACGTCGACCGGCTCTTTCTGGTCGTCTCGCGGATCTTCCGGGCCACGCTTCGCTCCCCGGGGGCCGCGGAGGGGCTCGGCGTCTCCCGCGAGGACTGTTTCGACTACCACTCGAGCGCCCGCCAGCTCGAGCGCGTCGCCGACCACGCCGTCAAGATCGCCCGGCTGGCGCTCAAGCTCGAGGCGATCCCCGAAGAGGTCGCTGAGGCGCTGTTGGCCCTCCACGAGGACGCGGCGACGATCATCGAGCGGTCGATGGACGCGCTGTTCGCCGAGGAGAGCGACGAGGCCAACGAGAAGGGCCACAGCGCGCTCGAGGCCGTTCCCGAGATCGACGAACACACCCGTCGCGTCGACGAACTCCTCCGGGATCTCGATCCCGTGCAGGCCCAGTCGCTCGGCCTGGTGCTCGACTCGCTGTCACGAAGCGCGGACTACGGCGGCAACGTCGCCGAGACGGCCCTGCAGAAGGCCGCGCCGCGCCCCTGATCGGGCACGCCGCTCCGCAGTGTCGTCAGCCGTTGCCAGCGTCGAAACCCCCTTCCCGGACGGATTCCTACGGCGGAACAGCAATGGGACAGGTGACCGTCAGCGCGGGTGCGCGCCTCCACTTCGGCTTCCAGAACCTCTCGCTCGCCCGGCGGCGACTCTACGGTGGCATCGGGGTCGGTCTCGAGCGGCCCCGCGTGACCGTCACCGCCGAGCCCGCCCCGACGGTCGAAGCGCCGGACTCCCTTCTCGAGGAGTACGCCCGTCGGGCCGTCGACGTCCTGCACGTTCCGGGCGTCGAGGTCGCCCTCGAGGAGCGCCTGCCACGTCACGTCGGCCTCGGGAGCGGTACCCAGCTCGCGCTCACCGTGCTCGCGGCGACCGCTCGAGCGCACGGCCTCGAGCCGCGGGTCCGGGAACTGGCGCCCGCGATGGGTCGGGGAGGCCGCAGCGGGATCGGCGTCGCGACGTTCGAGGACGGCGGGTTCGTCGTCGACGCCGGCCACCCGACGAGCCGGTTTACGACCGAGCCGCCCGCGGAGGGCGACTGGACGGTGCCCCCCGTTGTCGCCCGCCACCGCCTGCCCGACGACTGGCGCTTTCTGGTCGTCGTTCCCGACGCCGATCCGGGCCGCAGCGGCGAGAACGAGGATGCCAGCATGCGCGCGGTCGTCGAACGGGCCGATCCCGCAGTCGCCGACGAGCTCGCGGGCGTGGTCACTCGCAAACTGCTGCCCGCCGCGGCCGAGGGCCGGCTCGAGGCGTTCGGCGAGGCGATCGCCGAGATCGGTCACAAGAACGGCGCCTGGTACGCCGACGCCCAGGGCGGAGTCTTTCGCCCGCCCGCGGGCGAGCTGGTCGCGACCCTCGAGGACTGTCCCGTCCTCACCGGCGTCGGCCAGTCCTCGTGGGGCCCGGTCGTCTACGGACTGACCGACGCCGCCCACGCGACGGAGGCCAGAGCCGCGGCCGAGGACGCCCTCGTGGACGGCGGGTTCGGCGGGGAGGTCGTCCTCTCGGCTGCCGCGACGGCGGGAGCGAGGGTCGACCTCGAGACGGCAGAACGGAGTTGAACCGGGTCTCGATGCGTGCGATCGTTCCACGTTGCGGTGGCGCGCGCTGGCCGATAGCGAGCGGAGCGAGGCGCGAGCAGCGTGAGCGCCTCGGACCGGCGAGCTATCGGTTCAAAGTCGTGTGAGGGATGAGCGAGCGAGCAACGCGAGTGAGCGAATCGGTTGGGGAGGACGTGGCCACTCATTGTTGCCAGTCTGAGCAGCGCACTTTACCGCGATCGGCGCAACGAGACCCGAGGAGTGCTCCACGTCAGAGCGAGCGAGGGAGTTTTGTCGCTGTGCGTGCGTACGTGCGGACATGCAGTTTTGCGACGACTGCGGTTCGATGATGAAAGCCGACGGCGACCGCATGGTCTGTTCGAACTGCGGCGCCTCGAGCGAGCGCGACCGCGAGGCCGAAAGCGAGTTCGTCACGACCGAGTCCCAGACCGACGACGAAATAATCGAGTCCAGCGAGGACGCAAACTTCGAGGGCAAACCGAAGGCGACCGACGTCGTCTGCGACGAGTGTGGCACCCAGGAGGCGTGGTACACGCTCAAGCAGACCGCCTCGGCCGACGAGCCGCCGACGCGCTTTTTCAAGTGCACCGAGTGTGGCCACCGCTGGCGCGGCTACAACTGATCGCGTCGCTCACGAGTGCTACGGCTGCCCGTCCCCGACCCCTTTCCAGACGACTCCCTCGATAGTGGCGGTGAGGACGCTCTCGCCGGCCTCGTTCTCGCAGTCCACGTCGACGACCAGGCTGTAGCGATCCTCGTGCTCGGCGACGGACTCGTAGGTCCAGGCGCACGCGATCGACTCCCCGGTGTACACTGGCTGGCGGAACTCGAAGGTCATCGAGGTGGCGAGCACCTCGAGGTCGCCCCCGATCTTCGTCGGCAGCGTCGCGGTCAGCAGGCCGTGAACCAGCAGTCGGCCCTCCTCGTCGGGCTCGGTGTGTCGGGGCTGGGTGTCCTGTGAGAGCTCGGCGAACTGTCGGACCTCCTCGGTCGTGAACGCGCGCTCGAACGTGTGGGTCTCGCCCTCGGTCGGTCGGGTCATGGAGACGTGACTGGTGATACGAGGCCCCTACGCAGAAAGCTATCTCCTACCGAAACGCCTCGTTCGATGATTGAGGCGCGGTCCGAACGGCCGGCGCTCAGACTGCAGCCCGATCAGCCGGTGACGGATGAGACTGGAAATGGGCAGGGACTTTCGAAATAGCAGGTTCTGAGACCGCGACCGTCTCGCACGAACACACGGATTTCCACATCCTCCCCAGCCGATTCGTTCGCTCGCGGGCTCACGGCCGCTGGCCGTTCGCCTGTCCGCGGCGCTACGCGCCGCGCTCCGCTCACTCATCCCTCACGCGATATCGTCGCTCGCCCTCGCTCGCGCTCGGTCGATCGACAGCACGCGCCACCGCGGCGATGGGTAGCCGGCCCGAAGCGACGAGTCGATTCCGTTCGAGAGACACACCGCTCGAGGGGCGCAACGTTCACAACCGTCCGCCCGAACTCTCCTGTGAATGGCAGACGGGCCGCGACTTCCCGGAATCGAGGACGACGAGGACCAGGAGGATCCCATCGTCCTCCACGTCGATGCAGACTGCTTCTATGCGTCCTGCGAGCGGCTGCGCGAGCCCGAACTGCGAGGCGAGCCCGTCGTCGTCGGGATGGGGTACGAGCCCGGCGAGACGAACGGGGCCGTCGCGACCGCCAGCTACGAGGCCCGCGAGTTCGGCGTCGAGAGCGCGCAGGCGATCTCGACGGCCCTCGAGCGCCTCCCCCGTCGCGTCGCTCTCGACCCCGAAGACGATGACTACGACCCCGAACTCGACGAGTCGGAAACGGGCCACTACCGCCCCGTCGACCTGGACTACTACGAGTCCGTCGCGAGCGAGGTTCAGGAGATTCTCCACGACTGCGCCGACGTCGTCCGCGAGGTGAGCATCGACGAGGCCTACCTCGAGGTCACCGACCGCACCGCCTGGGAGGTCGCCGACGGCTTCGCCCGCCACGTCAAAGACCGCATCCGCCGGGAGGTCGGCATCGTCGTCAGCGTCGGCGCCGCGCCGACGATGAGCGCGGCCAAGATCGCCAGCGACTTCGACAAACCCGACGGGCTGACCGTCGTCCGTCCCGGCGAACTCCGCGAGTTTCTGGCCCCGCTCGAGGTCGACCTGCTCCACGGCGTCGGTCCCGTCACCGCGCGCGAACTGCGCGAGATGGGCCTCGAGACCGCCGGCGACGTCGCCGCGGCCGACCCCGAGCCGCTGGTCGAACGCTTCGGCGAGCGCGGCCGGGAGCTGTACGACCGCGCCCGCGGTGACGACGACCGACGGGTCGAGCCGAAGGGCGACCCCAAGAGCTTCTCGCGGGAGTCGGCGTTCGCCGAGCCCGTCGCGGAACCGGAGCCGAAGTACGAGCAGATCGAGACGCTGGCGGCCGCGGTCGCCGACCGCGCTCGGCGAGAGGGCGCCCTGTACCGGACCGTCGGCGTCAAGGCCGTCGAACCCCCCTTCGAGGTCAACACCCGCGAGCGCTCGCTGCCCGGCCCGGTCGACGAGCCGGAACTGGTCGAGCGCATCGCTCGAGAGCTGTTCGCGGAGTTCGAGCGCGAGCCCGTCAGAAAAGTCGGCGTCAGGGTCGCGAACCTCGAGTTCGCCGCGGCCGACCAGACCAGCCTCGACGGCTGGGCGGGGACGCGCGACGACGCCGACCCCGACCCCGGGCCGCGATCCGAGGTCGGAGGGGACGATCGGTCACGGCCCGGCGAGGGCCAGTCCTCGCTCGAGGACTTCTAACCGACGAGCGTCGCGACGCCTTTCGTCTGGCGGTAGTCCCGCCCGAGGATCGCCTCGAGCCGCGCGACGAGCGCCTCCCGTTCGGTATCCTCCCACGCGGCGGGTTCCCGGATCGGGACGACGAGAAACCCTCGCCCGCGGATTTCTGTCGCATGTAACGCGGGCATCTCGAGGTCGATCCGATCCCGCTGGGTGGTGTACCCCTCGAGCACGCGGTCGGTCGCCCGCTCGCCGACGGGCATCAGGATGTGGGCGTTGATCGCGCGCAACTCGGCGTCGAAGTAGCGCTCGAGGTCGTCGTACTCCCGATCGGTGGGCGTTTCGCCGGCCGGCAGCGTACACATGTGGACGTAGCTGGCGAACAGGTTCTCGAAGACGGGTTCGTCCCGCGGGCCGCTCTCGAACTCGACCTCGCGACAGACCGCCCGCAGCGGCTCGACCTCGGGGGCGCTGAACGGGACGCCCGTGTCGGCACCGCCGTGGACGCCGGGGTGGTCGCCGATCAGGTGAAAGTCCGCGTTGGCGTCGCCGTAGCCGAAGACGGCGGCTCGGTCGCCGGGAGGGCTCCGGTCGAAGGGCGGTCGCATGCCGAACGGGTTGCTCGTCCTGTCGGTGACGTTTTGCACGCCCCGAACTGAGGGGGTCGGCTCCCATAACGACCGCGGTTGGACGCGAGCGACTCGGGGTGTTCGGGGGAGAACTTATCAACGATCGGGAACCAGTTACCCCGGATGTACCAGTACGGTCACTACGGCGCCGCCCTGCTCGTGTACGCGCCGATCGGCGCTGCGGTCGCGTTCGCCGGCCTCGAGGCCGTCGCGATCGTCGGCGGACTCGTCTGCGTCTCGCTGTCGACGCTGCCCGACGTCGATCATCGGCTGCCGCTGATCGAACACCGCGGGCCGACCCACACGCTCGTCTTCGCGGCGCTGGTCGGGGCCGCTCTCGCCGCGGCCGCGGCCGTGCTCGTGGAGGCCGCCTCACCGCTGGTCGACGTCGCGTTCGTCGGCTTCGCCTTCCTCGTCGGGACGCTCTCGATCGGCTCGCACCTGCTCGCCGACGCGCTGACCCCGATGGGAATCAGGCCGTTCTGGCCCGTCTCGAGGCGACGGTACACGCTGAACGTGACGCCCGCGAAGAACCCGGTAGCGAACTACGCGCTGTTTCTCGCCGGTGTCGCGGCGACGGCCGCGGCTGCGGGAGTTGTGGTCACGACCGGATAGCAGTAAACGGTCGTACTAGTTTCTCTATCGAGGGGATCACCGTCGGGGATCTGATGACGCCCGTCGCCGAACTCGACACCGTCTCCCCGGAGACGACGGTCGCCGAACTGCTCGATGCGATGATGGAACACCGACACACCGGGTTTTCGGTCGTCGAGAACGGTTCGGTCGCCGGCGTCGTCACCCTCGAGGACGCCCGGACGGTCCCGCCGAGCGAGCGAGACTCGCGGACGGTTCGATCGGTGATGACGACCGACCTCGAGACCCTCTCGCCGACCGAGAAGGCCTGGGAGGCGCTCGTCTCGCTGCAGCGAAACGATATCGCGCGTCTCGTCGTCCTCGACGACCGCGAGGGACTCGCGGGACTGGTCACGCGAACCGACGTAATCACGGCGCTGGACATCGGCGCGGTTCGCTCGGCTGGAGGGTCGGCGGAGCGCGCGTCCGGGGAACGCCCTGACGACGCGGCCCGACCGATCGAGAAGCCGCGCTGGTAGCGCAGCGATTCATGACGGTGGCGCCCGTAGGTGCGGTATGTCTCTCGATCGGATCGGGTACGTGTACACGTTCGGGATGGGCGAGGCCGAGATCGAAGCGGCCCTCGAGACGACCGACACCGGCGTGCTCGCGCTGGCGAGTTCGGGGTCGGCCTACGCGGTTCCCGTCGGCTGTTACTACGAGGACGGATCCCTGTACGTCCGGCTCACCGACGACGGCGCGAGCAGGAAGCTGTCGTACCTCGAGGCGACGGCCGAGGCCTGTCTCCTGCTGTACGCCGTCGGGCCGTCCGACGGCTCCTGGAGCGTCGTCGCCCTCGGTCCGATCCGAGAACTGACCGGGACGGACCGCGAGGCGTTCGACGAGGCGACGATGATCGAGCGGTTCGGAAAGCCGCGGATCTTCGACGAGGATCTCGAGGCCATCGAGTGGTCGGTGTACGAACTCGAGATCGAGGAGCTCACCGGGCGCAAGACGGGCGGAGAGACCCTCCCGTAGTTTCCGGAGCCGTCCGTTCGCAGTCAGTGCTCGTCCGCTCCCGCCGCTCGAACGGTGAGGACGGGCGCCGGGGCGGTGCGGAGGACACGTTCGGTAACGCTTCCGAGCAGTTCTCCGCCGTCGGCGGTCCGCCCTCGAGTCCCCATCACGAGCAGGTCGACGTCCTCGCGCTCGGCGTAGGCGGTGATCTCGCGGTGGACCGAGCCGGTTCTGACCGCCGTCCGGACGTCGAGCCCGTCGGCGACCGTCCGCTCTGCCGCCGACTCGAGCAGGTCCCTCGCGCTCTCCGCGAGGCGCTCGAGCAGCCGCTGGGTCTCGGGATCGTTCCCGTACTCGGTCGCCGTCACGACCGACAGCAGGTGCAGCGTCGCCCCCGTCTCGGCTGCCGTCTCGATACCGTGCTCGAGGGCGGCGGTCGCGTGAGCGCTCCCGTCGGTCGGCACGAGGACGCGCTCGAACGGGTACCGCCGTCGGACGTCGTCGCTCGCGCGGACGACGAGCACCGGGACGGGCGCGTCGCGGACGACCCCCTCCGTTACCCGGCCGACGACCAGCGGCTCGGTCTCCCGCCGACCGTGGGCGCCCACCACGATCAGGTCGACGGCCTCGCGCTCGGCGTACTCGAGGATCCGCTCTCGAGGCGGTCCCCGTCTAACCGCGGTCTCGAGGGTCGTTCCGCTCGTTCTCGGCCGACTGCGGGCCTCCGCGAGGATCTCCTCGGCGGTCCGTCCCGCCGGTCCCGGGCGCGACGCGGACCCCTCGCTCCCCTCGACGACCGAGAGGACGGAGACGGTGGTCGTCGCCGTCGCGATCGCGAGCGCCAGCTCGAGGGCGGCCGTGGCGGGACCGCTGCCGTCGGTCGGAACCAGGAGTCGATCGACCATACGCCGCCTTCGACGACGACGTACTTACCGCTATCCGGTCGGGAGGTCGACCGAACGGTAGCGGAACCGTCCCGGCTCGAGCGAACGAATGCGGCTCCGAGGAGGCCGAACCGGACGAGGAGGCGGGCGACGAGGACTGGGGGGCCGTCGACGAGTTCTACTTCGACGGCCAGGTCTCCCACTGGGGTGGGATCGAGCCGGCGTTCATCGAGGGGGACGAAAACCCGACGATCACCCTCATCGAGGGCCAGGAGTACGACTTCAGGTGGGTCAACGCCGACGGAATCCTCCACAACATGGAGATTCGAAACGAGGACGGCGACGTCGTCGAGGACTACCAGAGCGACGACGTCGAGGCGGAGGGCGAGGAGGCGATGATCGAGGGCGTCACCGCGACCGAGGAGATGACGACGTACATCTGCCAGTACCACGAGTCGACACAGGTCGGAGACATCACGATCGAAACCGAGTAGCTCGAGCGTCCGTGAACCGCGACGGGTCGGAAGCTCGTCTCTCGACCGATCGGTCTCGGTTCTCACGTACCGGGAACCTGTGGGAGACGTTATCCGCTGACATCCCGTCTCCCTAGACGAGGTGAGCATCGATGACCGACTACTACGACGAACTCCTCGGCAGCATCGTCGTCTGTCTGGCGGGCGGCGTACTGGTCGGTCTGCTCACCCCGATCGCGTTCCACCTGGGGGTGCTGTTCGGGGCACTGGCTGCGATGGCGTTCGTCTACGACGCGCTCTTCGTTCACAGGCGGTACAAGACGGATGCCCCGACCCTTGAGGTCGGGGAGGAAGTCGACACTCGATGACACAATCCACGCCCCGATGGCTGACTGACTCCCTGATATATAAGTAACACCGCTTATATATGTGAAGTCACAGTGGAATACCGTCGTACCGCCGTCATCAAACTCGACACTCCCGAAGGAGCCGACGCATCCCTTCGAGAGACGGTCGAGCAGTTCAAACACTGCGCCAACACCGCAAGCGAGTGGTGCTGGCACGGGCGTCGCCAGATTCCGGAGGAATCTGGCTGCCAACCAGAAACGCCGCGCGTTTCTGGTGACGACGACGGCTACCACGTCACTTCCAAAGCCAAAGCCGAACGCGCCCTCTACGACCAACTCCGCGACGAAACCGACCTAACCGCGAATCTCGTCCAGAAAGGGATTCGCAGGGCGGTCGAAGCCGTCAAAAGCGGAGTCTCGCGTCTCGAACGTGGTGAGAAAACGTCGCAACCGCACTTTTCTGCCGATAGCGCGGTGTACGACAAACGGAGTGCGACCTTCCACCGCGACCACGTTTCTCTTTCGACCGTGGATGGGCGCATCGAGTGCGACTACATCCTTCCCGACGACTCGGAGACGCCACCCACCAAGTACGTCTCCGACGAGGACTTCGAGTTTCGGATGGCCCACTTACAGTACCGCGACGGTGACTGGTATCTCCACGCTTCAATGCGGAAAGTCGAAGCAGACGAGAAATCGCCCGAATCCGCATCCAAGCACAGAACAGTCCTTGGTGTGGATTTGGGCGTCAACAACCTCGCCGTCGCTTCGACGGGGCGATTCTGGTCGGCAGACGAGTTCAACCACTGGCGTCGAGAATACGAGAAACGTCGTGGTTCGCTTCAACAGTGTGGTTCTCGTCACGCCCACGAGAACATCGAATCGGTCGGGCAGAAAGAGTACGGACGCTTCGAGATACACCTGCACACGGTGGCGAACGAACTTATCGAGGAGGCTGTCGAAAACGACTGTTCGCATATCGTGTTCGAGGATTTGACCCATATCCGGGAGAATATTCCCAGGGCGACGTGGCAACACGTCTGGGCGTTCCGACGCCTCTACGAGTACGTCGAATACAAGGTCGAAGAACACGGTATTGAAGTCGTACAGGTTGACCCGCGAAACACGTCAAAGCGTTGCTCGACGTGTGGGTTTACCCACGACGACAACCGGTCGGGCGAGTCGTTCGAGTGTCAGCAGTGCGGGTATGAGAACCATGCCGACTACAACGCCTCGAAGAACATCGGTTTGCAGTATCTCCGCCGTCGGCAAAATGCAGACGACGGAGGCGCACCCGTAGATGTGCGCTTGAATCGTGGGACGCTGAACGTGAGCGGGGAGTACATACCCCCTGCCTCTACTCAGGCATAGAACGGGAGTCCACGCGAAAGCCTCGGGGTCGTACGGAAGATCGAAGATCTTCCGTGATGACGAAAGGTCTTCGACCTTTCGAACCACTTGACCCCGAGGCGATTTACCCGCCCCTTCCCGAGACCGATCCGCGCCGACGGCCCGCCGATCGGCCGGCGGTACACGACCGTTCGATTCGGTTGCCGATCCGAGAAGCCGCTCCCGATACCCGTCCTCGACCGCGGCGACCAACCGGAATCCGACAGAAGTGACTTACATACATATGTATGTAATACGTTCCGTGCCGAACGGACCGATTACCGACGGGCCGCATTGGATTTCGGCGCGCGCTCACCCTCTCCGTTCGCGGTCCGTAATCTCCCGTTCCGTCCGCCGTCTGAGGCTCTCGAGCCCGTCGCTGATCCGAACCTCGTAGGTGTCGGGGTCGGAGACGCGTCGATAGCGCTCGGGAAGGGACTCGAGTTGACTCCGCGTTCGCTCGCGGGCCTCGGAGAGGGTCGGCGGGTCGGCGACGAGCGAGCCGTCCTCGACGACCGTCTCGAGCAGCGGCCGTCCCTCCACGGACTCCTCGCGGGTCGCGAGGACGTCACGAACGAACGACCCCTCCCGCTCGATGCGGTAGGTCTCCTTTTGCCCGGGGTAGGTCACCTTCCCTGGCGAGAGCTTCATACTCGGCTCGAGGTCGCCGTCGCGCTCGACGGCGGTGAGCTTGTAGACGACCCCGCTACTGGGGGCGTCCCTGCTCGTCGTCAGCGCCGTTCCGGGACCGAACGCGGTCGCGACCCCGCCCGCGTCGAAGAACTCCCGGAGAAAGAACTCGTCGACGCTCGAGGAGACGACGATGCCCGCGTCGCCGACGATGTCGTCGACCACCTTCGAGAGTTCGATCAGGTCCCCCGAGTCGAGGCGCACCCCGCCCAGCCGGACGTCGCGCTCGTCGGCGACGGCGACCGCGCGCTCGGCCCCCCGGACCGTGTCGTAGGTGTCGACGAGGTAGATCGCGTCGTCGCCGTAGCTGTCGGCGAACGCCTCGAACGACGCCCGTTCGGTCTCGAAGCTCTGGACCCACGAGTGGGCCATCGTCCCGTAGGTCGGCACCCCGAACCGCTCGCCCGCCAGCACGTTCGAGCTGCCGTCGAAGCCGCCGACGTACGCGGCCCTGGCGGCTTTGAGCCCCGCGTCGACGCCGTGGGCCCGCCGGGAGCCGAAGTCGACCAGCTCCTGGTCGTCCCCGTGGCGAGCGACGACGTCGGCCATCCGCGCGGCCTTCGTCGCCACGAGCGTCTGGTAGCCGACCTGGTTGAGTACCAGCGTCTCGAGCAGCTGGGCCTCGAGGATCGGCGCGGTCACCTCGAGGATGGGTTCGTTCGGGAAGACGAGGGTTCCCTCCGGAACCGCTCGGATCTCGCCGCCGAAGGAATACGACTCCAGGGTCGCGAGGAACTCGTCACTGAACCCCTGGTCGGCGAGAAACGCCAGCGCGTCGGCGTCGAACTCGAGCGCGTCGAGGGCCGCCAGCACCTGCTCGAGGCCCGCGGCGACGGCGTAGCCCCGATCCGACGGCAACGATCGGAAGTACACCGAGAACGTCGCGATCGGGTCGTGGTCCGTCCCGTGGTACCCCTGCATCATCGTCAGCTCGTACCGGTCGGTGAACAGCGCGAGGTCGCGGGGACGGACGTGGCCGAACCTGGGAGCGGTCATGGCGACGGGTACTGACGCGGCCGCGAACGAAATAGCCCGGGGCGGAACGCCCGTCGCTCGCTCGGTGATCTTTCTTGTGGCTCGACCCCGTACCACGCGGTGATACGGATGTACTCGACGATACTCCTCCCGATCGACGGCGGTGACGGTGCCGACAGCGCGATCGACCGTACGCTCGAGTTCGCCCGACGGTTCGACGCGACGGTTCACGTCCTCTCGGTCGTCGAAACCGGCGCCGAGCCCGTCGGCCTCGACGGACAAGCGCGCGGCGAACTCCGGGGACGGGCCGAGAAGCGAGGGCGGCAGGCGACCGCCCGCGTCCAGGAGCGCGCGGCTGATCTCGACGTCGGGACGACGCGGGCCGTCAGAGAGGGGGACCCCCACGACGTTATCCTCGAATACGCCGAGAACGAGGGGTTCGATCTGGTCGTGATGGGAACCCGCGTCCGGGACGGTCCGGGGGTCGGACTCGGGAGCACGACCGAGCGCGTGATCGCCCGGGCCGACCGCCCCGTGATCGCGGTCCGACTCGAGGACGACGCGCCGGCCGTCGACGCGATCTCGTACGACCGCGTCGTGATCCCCACCGACGGCAGCGACGCCGCCGAACGCGCCGCCGAGCGCGGCCTCGAGTTCGCCGAGGCCTGCGGCGCGTCCGTCTACGTTCCCTACGTGGTCGATACGACCAGTTACGACCTCGAGGAGACCTCCCGGAGCATGGTCGGCCTGCTGAAGGAGGGCGGACGAAACGCCGTCGAGGCCGTCGCCGAGGACGCCCGCGAGCGCGGCCTGTCGGTGAAGACCGACGTCCTCCGAGGAGTCCCCGACGAGGAACTCGTCGAGTACGCCGACGGGCTCGAGGGCGATCTGATCGCGATGGGGACGCGGGGCCGGGGCGGCGCAACCGGCGACCTGCTGGGAAGCACCACCGCTCGCGTCCTGCGACGGGCGCACTGTCCGGTGTTGACCGTTCGCTGACGCCTCGAGCGCGGCGACGACGTTGGTCGCGATTCGTCCCCGTCTCGAGCGGCTCGCCCCCTCGCCGGGGAGCGTCCCGAACTGTCACGGGTACTGTCAATCCGGCGAAGTGATTAGTGGTTGGTCGTGGTACTGCGGTCGCATGGCGAGCACGGAGCGACGCTGTCACCTCGGGATCTTCGTCAGTCTGGTGTTGCTGAGCGTCGGCCTCGGGATCGACGTCCTGATCGGGACGTCGCTGCTCGACTTTCTGATCGTCGTCACCGGGCTCGTCGTCGGCTGGGCGAGTTTTCTCTACTGTCTAGGTCGATCGCCGGTCTGGGGGGAGTGACGGACGCGACCGTCGACGACCGCGCCGACTCGCTCGCGACGAACACCGAGAGCAGGTAGTAGGTCGACCCTCGAGCGACTGGTCCTCGGCAGCGTCTCCCGGCGCGTGGTTCCGTCCGCGGACGTACCCGTCCTGACCGTGCGGCCGGTCGCGGATCAGGACTCGTCGTAGAACGACTCGTGGGGATCGATCCCCGCGACCGACGGGGGCGACGGGTGGCGGACGACGAACACGTCGTAGGCGTCCTCGGCCGCGAGGTGGACGCCGACGCTGGTCAGCGGCGTCACGACCCGGCCCACGTTGTCGCTGCCGAGGAAGACGACGCTGGGGTCGTGCTCGAGCACGAGCCGTTCGATGTGGGTAGCCAGCCGATCCTCGGGCGGGAACTCTCGGATGCGTTCGGCGTCGAGCGACACCTCCGGGGCCAGCTCGCCGACCTGATCCCGCAGGGTCGCGACGATCCGCTCGGGGTCGAACGGCTCATCGTCGTCGATCCACCCCTTCTCCCGTGCGTAGCGTTTTCGCTCGGGGACGACGCTGACCGCGACGACGTCCTCCTCTAAGGCGCGTCCGTACTCGAGGGCGCGGACGAGCGCGGCCTCGGCGAGCGCCGAACCGTCGAACGGGACGACGAAGGTCATACCCGTCCCACCACCGCGCGGCTATTAATGCTCGAGGGCACGTTCTCGTCGCCAGGACCGTCCGACTTTCCGGAACGAGATGTTTTGCCCTTTCGAGTCGTTCGCCGGAGTATGCACGACTCACGCTGGCACCAGCTGAGCGGGTCGGAACTCGAGGCGTTTCTCGGACGGGGCGGAACGGGTGTCATCACCTTCGGCGCCGAGGCCGACACCGCACCGGCCTCGATACCCGTCTCCTACGGCTACAACGCCGATATCGAGGCGTTCTACTTCCGCCTGTCGCTGCCGCCGGAGAGTCGGAAGGCGGAGCTCGTCGATCGACCGGTGTCGTTCGTCACCTACGGGGAAACCGACGACGGCTGGCACAGCGCCGTCGCGACGGGCCGTCTCGAGGCCGTCGAGGAGGCGTCGTACGAGTCGACGACCGTCCAGGGGATGTGGGGGATCGAGATCCCCGAGGTCGACGTCTTCGAGCAGCCCCGCGAGGAGCTGACGTTTCGGGACTTCCGGCTCGACCCCGAGACGCTGTCGGGGCGCAAGGAAGTTCCGTCGGAACCGTAGGCTACCCGCTGCTACTCCTCGGGGCGAACGATCGTCACGGAGACGGGGGACCGTCTCGCGACGGTTTCGGCGACGCTGCCGAGCAGCACGCGTCCGATCCCCGATCGACCCTGGCTCCCGACGACGACGTGATCGACGTCGAGGTCGCCGACGGCGCCGACGATCGCCCGGGAAGGTGAACCCCGAACGAGCTCCGTCCTGACCGGGACGTCGAGCTCGGTCGCGAGGTCGGCGTACTCCTCGAGCAGCCGTTCGGCATCGCGTTCGCGCTCGTCCATGTACTCGCGGTTCCAGACCGCTTCCTCGGTCGTCGAGGCGGCGCGGAACGGATCGAGCACGTGCAAGACGACGATCTCGTTCGTCTCGAACTCGGTCGCCGCGACCCGCAGCGCGCGCCGGGAGTGATCGGAGCCGTCCACCGGAACGAGGATCCTGTCGAACATCGTCGCACGTACACCGAAGAGATATATAATGGTAATTCATCGACGGCCAAGAGTCGTTCCTTCTGATACGGGAGCGGGCGAACGGGAGTTCCGGTCCGCCACTCGAGGACCGATGCCGGCGTTTCCCGTCGTCGAGAATCACCGCGGAATGCTTTATGTTCGGACCGCGATGACTCCCGTATGGCACGACACATCCTGGTTCCGCTGGACGGTTCGGAGCCCTCGTGGGCCGCGCTCGAGCACGCCGCCGAGAACTACGCGGGCGGTCGGATCACCGCCCTGCACGTCGTCGACCCCTCCGCGGGCTCGTACGCGGGCGCCGAGGGCGGCTACTACGACCCCGTGGCGTTCGACCGGGCACGCGAGCGCGGCGAGGAGATCTGCGAGGAGGCCCGCGAACGGCTCCGGGAGGCCGGCGTCCTGGAGACGACGGACCTCGAGACCGCCGTCGAGACCGGCGGCGCGTCCCGGACGATTCTCGAGTACGCGGAGTCCGAGGACGTCGACCACGTCGTCATCGGGAGCCACGGTCGCTCGGGCATCTCGCGGATCCTCATCGGGAGCGTCGCCGAGACGGTGACCCGTCGAGCAGCCGTCCCGGTGACGATCGTTCGGTGAGTCGATCATGACGACGACGAACCACACCACGGACGTCGACGGGACCCTGCTCGTTCCGGTCGCGAACGCCGAAACCGCGGACCGCCAGCTCGACACCGCGATCGACGTCGCGACCGACCGCTCCTACAGCATCCTGCTGGTGTACGTCCTCGAGGTCCCCGCCCAGCTGTCGCTGCAGGACGGGCGCCGGTACCTCCTCGAGGACGAGACCGAAGCGATGCTCGAGGAGGCCGCGGCGTCCGTCGATTCCCGGGGCGTCCCCGTCGGCAGGCGCGTTCGGATGGCCCGCGGCGTGGCCACGGGGATCGTCGGCGCGGTCGACAAGTACGACGTCGACGCGATCCTGATGGGGTGGCGCGGGCGACCGCCCCGACGGGACGTGATCCTGGGATCTCACCTCGATAAGGTCCTTCGGGACGCCGGCTGCGACGTCCTCGTCAAGCGGATCAAGACGCCGACCGGCGACGTCGGGTCGGTGCTCGTCCCGGTCGTCGGCGGCCCCCACGACACGTTCGCGGCCGAGGCGGCCGCCTCGGTCGCCCGCGCGAACGACGCCGACGTAACGCTGTTGCACGTCCTCGAGGCCGACGAGCCCGAACTCTCCCGGGAGGAGGCACGGGCCGTGCTCGCCGAGACCGCGGGGGTCTTCGAGGGCGTTCCGTCGGTCGAGCGCGAACTGATCGAGGCCGACGACGTCGCGGGGACGATCACCGACCGGACGACCGAGCACGACCTCACCGTGCTGGGTGTCTCCCGCGGGGGACTCCTCCAGCGCACGCTCCTGGGAACGATCTCGGAGGCGGTCGGTCGCCACGCCGCGGGCACCGTCGTGCTGGCGAAGCGCCACGATCCCGTCCCCTCGAGGCTGCGTCGGCTCGGGTCGCGTCTCGGGCGCTGATCGCCGGCTCCCGGGCGGGGCGAGACGAGCTATCAGCCCCGATGACGGTGGATACCATTATGCGATCCGTCGGAATACCTCCGATATGAACGACCGTATCCTCGTCCCCTACGACGGCTCCGAGCCCGCGGGCTACGCCCTTGAGTTCGCCTTCGAGACGTTTCCGGACGCCGACGTCACCGCGCTCCACGTCATCCAGATCCCGGAGGGGTACTGGGGCGCCTTCGAGGGGCCGGGTATCAGTCCGCCCGTCACCGAGAAGGCCCGCGAGTACGCCGACGAACTCCTCGAGCCCGCCCGGGAGCTGGCGGCCGACCGCGGCCGGGAGCTCGAGACCGAGGTCCTCGCCGGGAAGCCGGACGACCGAATCGTCGAGTACGCCGAGGACGAGGGGTGCGACGTGATCGTCGTCGGCAGTCACGGCCGCGAGGGGATCTCGAGAGTCCTCCTTGGCAGTGTGGCGGAGAACGTCGTCCGTCGGTCGCCGATGCCCGTCGTCGTCGTTCGCAATCGCTCGCAGACGATCTAGAGCGCCTCGAGCAGCCGATCGATCTCGGCTCGCGTGTTGAAGACGTGGACCGAGATCCGGATCGCCTCGGGGTACGGCAGCGACCGGACGACGATATCCTCGTCGGCGAGTCGCTCTACCGTCGCCTCGGGGTCGTCGACGTCGACGGTGACCAGCCCCGACTCGAACGCGCGCGGACTCAACAGGCGCTCGTCGGAGAGCCCGTCCTTGAGGTAGTCGGTCAGCGTCTCGATACGCGCCTCGACGGTCTCGGCGCCGAGTTCTCGATACAGGTCGATCGCCGCCCGGAGCCCGGCGTCGGTCGCGGGGCTGGTCGTCCCGACCTCGAACCGGCCCGCCCCCGGCGCGTACTCGTAGTCGGGTGCGTTCGGGTCGACGACGCTGCGATACCCGATCGCGCTCGGCGCGTAGTCGGCCTCGACGCCCTCCCGAACGTAGAGGAAGCCGGCGCCGAAGGGGCCCAGCAGCCACTTGTGGCCCGCGCCGACGACGAAGTCCGCACCCCACTCGTGGACGTTGACGGCGGTCTGGCCGGGCGACTGGACGGCGTCGACGAGCGTCGCCGCACCCGCATCGCGGGCGAGGTCAACCAGTTCGCGGACCGGAAGCCGGGTGCCGTGGGTCCAGGTGATCGAACTGAACTCGAACAGGGTCGCACCCTCGAGGGCCCTCGTGACGTCCTCGAGGTCGACCCGTCCGTTCTCGGTCTCGAGGACGCGCACCTCGACGCCGTACTCGCGCTCGAGGCGGCGCCAGGGGAGGATCCCGGCGGCGTGCTCGAGGTCCGTGCGAACGACGACGTCGTCGGCGTCCCAGTCGACGGCGCCGGCGACGCGGTTGATCCCGTCGGTCGTGCTCTGGGTGAGCGCGACCTCGGCCTCGCTCGCGCCGAGCAGGTCGGCGACCGCGGTCTTCGTCGCGTCGTGGCTCTCGCCGGCGGCGACGTACATCCCGTCCTCGACGGGCGCCTCGTACTCGTGGGATTCCAGCGCCGACTCGGTGGCCTCGACGACTCGCCGCGGGCTGGGGCCGCCCGCGCCCGTGTTGAAGTAGCTGGCGCGCTCGAGGGCCGGAATTTCGCCCCTGAGCCGTTCGTGATCCATATACCCGATCGTCGGCTCGGCGGCTCCTAAGCGTTCGGCTCGGCAACCGAGCGAGAAAAACGGGGTCACTTTCGCGGTTCGTTCCTCGAGCGACGGTCGATAGCGGTAGCCGATAGCGCGATTTCGTTGTTCAGCCTGGACCGTAATCCGAATCACCCGGTTCGTTACGTAGCGAGCGGTGAGTGAGTCGTCTGTACGGAGCGCAGTTTCTACGAGCAACTCCGAATACCGATACCGTGCTATCAGCTGTTGAGAGGGGCGCAGCCCGCTACTCGTCGACTGGGGACTTGACGACCGTCACCGGACGCTCGGACAGGTTTACGACCCGTTCGGCAACACTCCCGAGCAGTCGCCGGTACTCGCCCGAGCGGTTCTTCGAGCCGACCACCGTGAGCCCGATGTCGGCCTCGTCGCCGTACCTGAGGATCTCCTCGTGGGGAACGCCGTGGCGGACGATCTCGGTCGTCTCGAGCCCGGCGGCCTCGGCTTCCTCGACGATCGCCTCGACGGCGTCGGTGCCGGCCTGCTCGAGGGCGCTCTCTAAGCCCTCGAACTCGTGGACGTACTCGTCGCCGGGGTAGGAGCTGTAGGCGTCGGTGTCGACGACGTACAGGACGTGCAACTCGGCGTCGTACCGCTTTGCCGCGTCGATCGCGTGGTCGATCGCGTCGTCGATCCCGGCGCTCATGTCCGTCGGCAGCAGGAGTCTATCGTACATATCTGAACCGACGCGAGCGAGCACTATATTCTCGGCGACGAGTTCCAAGAAACTGGGAGAGAGCGAAAGGGATCCGTTCGTGCAACCGCCGCCCGGATTGCCAGGATGCTGACGTATTTGTGACCGGGAACCGAACGCCCGCTATGGACAGGGAGACGATCGCCGCCGACGCCGCCCTCGAGCGATGAACGGCTACGGCTACTACCTGCGGTACGCCCAGGTGTTGCTCCGATTTCTCCCCGTCGCGCTCGCCCTGCTCCGGGACCGACGGCGGCTCCTCCTGTTCGGGCCACCGCGTCGGGTGTCGACGGCGACCCACCGCGAGCGGGCCGAACGCCTCACCGAGACGATGCTCGATCTCGGGCCCGCGTTCATCAAGGTCGGCCAGGTGCTGTCGACGCGCCCGGACGTCGTCCCGCCGACGTACGTCGAGGTCTTTTCGAGCTTGCAAGACGAGGTGCCCGAGAACACGGGCGGGGATCCGCTGACCGTCCTCGAGGACGACCTCGGCGACGACCTCGACCTCGAGACGGTCGAGCCCGTCGCGGGCGGCTCGCTCGCGTTCGTCTACACCGCGGCGTACGAGGGCGAGCGGATCGCGCTGAAGGTCCGCCGACCGGGGCTGGTCTCGCTGATCGAGCGCGACCTCCGGGTCATCAGGGGGATCATGCCGCTGATCGCGACGTTCGCCGACGAGCGCCAGCGGTACTCGCTCGAGAACGTCGCCGACGACTTCGAGGCGATCATCCTCGAGGAGCTGGATTTCGAGCGGGAGGCCGCGATCATGGCCGACATCGGCGAGAACTTCGCCGACGACGACCGGGTCGTCGTCCCCGCGACCTACGACGGGCTGTGTTCCGACCGCGTGATCGCCATGGAGTACGTCGAGGGACGGAAGATCACCGACGGGGACGCCCTCGCCGCGGCCGACACCGATCCGACCGAGATGGCGACCCTGATCGCCCGAACCTACCTGAAGATGGGCCTTGTCGACGGCGTGTTTCACGCCGACCCCCATCCGGGGAACCTCGCGGTGACCGACGGCGGCCGGCTCGTCATCTACGACTACGGGATGAGCCAGCGGCTCACACCCCAGGAGCAGGACGACATCGCGAGCCTCTACCGCACGCTCGTCCGCCGGGACGTCGACGGCCTGCTGAACACGCTCGTCGCCCTCGAGGTGCTCGAGCCGACCGTCGACCGGGTGGCGGTTCGGCGGGTGCTCGAGCTGGTGATCGAAAACCTCGAGGGCCGTTCGGTGATCACCTGGCGGGCGATCATCACCGAGCTGCTGTCGATGCTCCACGACTTCCCGTTCCGGATCCCGCCGAACGTGATGTTGCTCGTCAGGGCCGGCACGGTCGGCGAGGGCGTCTGTCGGAGCCTCGATCCCGAGTTCGACTTCCTCGCGGCGACGCGGTCGTTTCTGGTCGACTACGGCTTCATCGAGAGCGAGATCGAAACGCTCCTCGCGGAGACCCGGGCCGACCTACGGGAGTCGGCGCCCGTCCTCGCTCGGGCGCCCGCCCGGTTCGACGCCGTCTTCGGCCAGCTCGAGCGGGGTGAACTCGTCGTCAGGACCGACCCGGTTGATCCGCCCAGCGGGGGCGATCCCGCGGTCGGCTACGCCGTCCTCGCCGGTGCGCTGATCGTCGCCGCGGCCGTGCTGACGTTTCACGGCCAGCCCTACGAGATCCCGGCGCTGCTCGCCGCAGTCGTCGCCCTCGCCCAGTACGTTCGGGCGCGGCGGTGAGCGTCGCCGAAAGGCTGGGACGGGTGTCGACGGCGACCGCTCGAGGCGACTCGAACTCGCTTCCCGCGACGATACGCCACCCGGACTTATCCCCTCCGCGCGAGAACGGGAGCGCATGTACGACCGAATCCTCGTCCCGACCGACGGCAGCGAGTACGCCGAGGCGGCCGCCGAGCGGGCGTTCGACCTCGCCGAGACGACCGACGCAGCAGTCTTCGTCGTCTGCGTCGTCGAGGAGGGACCGCTGGGCTCCGTTCGACTCCCCGGCGACGGCGCCAGCGCCGCAGAGGCGTTCGCCGAACGCGCCGAGACGTTCGTCGGCCGCCTCGAGAAACGAGCCCGGGAGCGCGGTCTCGAGGTCGAGACCGAGATCCGCGAGGGCGTTCCGGTCCGGGAACTCCTCGCGTACGCCGACGAGGTCGGCGCGGCGGTCGCCGTCATGGGCTCCCGGGGTCGGGGCGGAGTCAGCCGGATGATGCTCGGCAGCGTCACCGACGGCGTCACCAGGGAGGGGGATATCGACGTCCTCGTGGTCGGCGAGAAGGGAGCCACCGCCTAACCGTCCGCCTGCCGACCGATCGCCCGCGAGCGCCGGCCGATTCCCCAGCCGAACAGCGCGAGGCCGAGGAAGATCCCGATCGCCTGGAGGACGTACGCCTCGGGAAGCTCCTCGGGGGGGACCCCCCAGGCCTCGAGCCCGAGGCTGAGGAGCAGCAAGACGAGCACGAGCCCGAGCCCCGCGTCGGCGCTGCGCATGCTCGGAAGCGCCTCGGGCGAGGAAAAGCTCCGTCCCAGCGCGTAGAAGACGAGCGTGAACGGCACCCAGCCACCGACCACGTACAGCACCGCTCGAGAGCCGTCGCCCGCGAGGACGTCTCGAGGAACCAACACGCCGTAGACGAGAACGACCGCGATCGCGCTGACGACGAGCAGGAGACGGGCACTCGAATCGCTCCGTGAGTTCATCGCCGACTGTTCGTACCCTGAACTGTTCAAACTACCGTTCAGGTTCCGCCGCGGGCTCGAGCCCTACGGACACCTGAGGAGTCTCGCTCGAGCCCGGCCCGATCAGCCCTCGAGGTGTCCCCGAACTCGCTCGGCGGTGTCGCACAACAGCGGGACGTCGTCGGTGAAAACCTCGATCGCGACGGTGCCGTCGAATCCGCCGAGCCGATCGGCGACGATCCCGTAGTCGATCTCGCCGGCCCCCAGCGGCAGGTGGGTGTCGCCCCTGCTCCGGGCGTCGTGAACGTGCAGGTGGGAGACGAGGTCGCCGTACCGCGAGAGGAAGCGCTTGATCCCGTCGTCGCCGTCCTCCATGTAGGCGTGGCCGACGTCGAAACAGACCGCGGTGTCGGCCTCGCGGGCCAGATCGCCCAGCACCGACAGCGGCAGCCCGCGCTTCTGGTGGCCGACGTTCTCGACGACGAGTTCGACGCCCGCGTCGGCGCCGGCGTCGGCGATGGCGGCCAGCTGTTCGGCGAACACCGGGCGGAGGTCCGTGTCGTGTGGGTTCCGGGTCGTCCCGTGGAGGACTGCCTTCTCGGCGCCCACCGATCCCGCCCATTCGAGGAGCTCGCGCTGGTAGGCCAGAATCGCGTCGTTGATCCCGTCGACGGGCGTCACGACGACCTGCTTGAACGGCAGGTGGACACAGAGGTCGGCGCCTTCCCGCTCGAGGAGCCCCTCGAGGCGGCCGGTATCGATCGTATTCGGATCCGTCCCTTCGCCGATCGACAGCTCGATGAGGTCGAAGCCGTCGATCGTTCGGTCGGCGCGCTCGAGGGAGTCGCCGACGGTGAGGCCGAGGTCCATACCGGGTCAGGGGCCGCCGGCCTCATAGTTCCGCCGCCGGGTCGGGATTGGCGGCCGGTTTAGACGCCGGGGATGGGCGCCAGCGTGATCCCGTACATCGCCGCGACCGTGATCCCGATCGTGGCGGCGACCAGCGGCGGCCAGATCCGGGTGCTCGAGACCGAGGGGGCGACGCTCGCCCCGCCGAGTGACTTCACGAGCAGTTCGATCGCGAACAGGCTCGTGGTCGCGGCCGCCGAGATCATACAGAACGGGCAGATCGCGCCGATGACCCCCAGCTGGAGGTAGACGAAGTACGCCGAGGCGGCGAGCCCGCCCGTGGTGATCAGGAAGATCCCCCGCTCGAGCAGCGGCGATTTCGTCTCGAGCCAGAGCCCGCCGAGGACGATCATCGTGGCGTAGTAGCCGGCGCCGAGCAGCGCCAGCGGTATCGGCCCGACGTAGGCCCACGCGCTCGTGATCACGGCCAGGCTCCCCTCGGGCTCGATCCCCGCGGGAAGCGGGAGCGCCCAGAAGTGCACCGCGGTGAGGAAGACGCTGGCTCCCCAGCCGATCACCGCGATGCCGAGAAAGGCACCGAGGAGCGTGTTTACGTGTTCGCGGATTCCCTGCGACTGTCCCAGTCCGGTTTTCGTTGCGGTTTCTCCCATTGTGTTCTCGAGTTGGGACCGGCTCACCATAAATATTGTACAACTACCACAATATTACACACTCGAGGTGGCCGGCCAACGATATCATGATCCAGATGAGGGTGGTATAATCGGCCTAAATACGATTACTCTGATTTTCTCAAATTTCGAGAGGGAAAGTAGCGCCACCTATTTTGCACAATAGTTGCACAACCATTGTAGCCGATCACGCTGTGAACTACCGTCTCCCTCGAGCGACTGCCGGCCGTCGACCGATCCGACCGCCGTTTTATCCCCGTCGGCGTGGGAGACGGGTCCGAGCGGGCCGAACGCCCGCCTCCGACACGACCATGCCACGCCACGTCCTCGTCCCCGTCGACGGCTCCGACCGGGGATTCGCCGGGCTGGAGTACTGTCTCGCGTCGTTTCCCGACGCGTCACCGACCGCACTGTTCGTCGTCGACCCCGCACGCGATCACACCGCGACCGTGGGATCGCCCGAATCGACCGCCGAGCGCGCGAAAGAGCGGGGGGAGCGGGTTCTCGAGCGCGCGACCGAGCGCGCCGACGAGCACGACTGCGACCTCCGGACGATCCTCCGAACGGGGACGCCTCACACCGAGATCCTCGCAGTCGCCGACGAGGAGGACGTCGACCACGTCGTCCTCGGCAGCCACGGTCGGTCGCCGATCACCCGTCCCTTCCTCGGCCGCGTGAGCGAGGCCGTCGTCCGCCGATCGTCGGTCTCGACGACGGTCGTCCCCGAGACGACCGCGACGATCCGGGACCGGGAGCTTCCCGGCGAGATCCTGGTCCCCCTCGACGGCTCCGAGCAGGCCGAGGCCGCGCTCGCCTACGCCCTCGAGACGTTTCCCGACGCCTCCCACACGGCCGTCCACGCCCTGAACCTCCCGTTCGATCGCCCGCGATCGCAGGTCGAGGGAACGTACCTGGAGGCGATCCTCGAGGACCGCGAGCGTCGAGCCGAGGGGATCCTCGAGTCGGCGACGACGCTGGCCGAGGGCCGGGGCGCGACGCTCGAGACCGAGACCGCGTCCGGGGCGCCCGCGAGGGAGATCGTCGAGTACGCCGAATCGAACGGCTACGACCAGCTCGTCATGGGGAGCCACGGCCGCTCGCTCGCGGCCCGGCTGTTCACCGGGTCGGTCGCCGAGCGGGTCGCCCGTCGCTCACCCCGGACGGTCACGCTGGTTCGCGGGGCGCCCGCCTGACCCGTCCTCTCGCGGCCGACAGAGACCGATCTCGACGGGTAGCCGCCAGACGGTTTCGTACCGCGCCTCGAGGACCCGAAAGCCGGCCTCGCGCAGGGTCTCGGTGACGTAGATCGGCCGGCAGTCGACGGCGGTCGGCAACAGATTGTGGACCCGCTCGTAGAGCCACGTCGTCGGACCGAACCCGCCGCGGGAAAGCGAAACGACACAGAGCCGGCCGTCCGGAGCGAGGACGCGACGCCACTCCGCGAGGACGGCCGGAAGCTCGGGCGTGTCGAAGAGCTCGAGGACGAAGCTCGCGAAGACGGCGTCGAAAGCCTCGTCTGCGAACGGCAGGCTCGCACCGTCGCCGACGAGTACGACGCCTCGCTCGAGGCCGGCCCCGGCCAGCGCCCGTCGGGACGCCCGACACATCCCGTCGGCGAGATCGATTCCGACTGCGATTCCCGTCGGGCCGACGGCTCGCGCGAGGGCGACGAGGGCGGTACCGGTCCCACAGCCGACGTCGAGGGCGCGCTCGCCCGGCTCCGGGGCGAGCAGCTCGAGCCCGCTCGTCCGCGCGGGAGTCTCGAACGGGTTGGCGACGGCGTCGTACCGGCGGCTGAACGCATCGTACCAGTCTCGAGCGTCCGGTTTCGACCGGGAAACGCGGGCGATCGGTCCTGGCGGTCGGTCGGTCGCCTCGCTCGTAGCGCGCTGATCGCCGGTCACTCCTCGGTCGCCTCGAGCCGTGGGCTCCAGGTAGCGAGTCGACGGCCGTACACCGCGGAGCCGAATAAAACTACTCGGCACCGCCGGGTCGATCGTCGGTCTCGTCGACGTCCGGAACGACCACGACGGGGATCGGCGACCGACGTACCAGTCGGTCGGCGGTGCTTCCGAGGAGCGCCTCGGCGACGCCGCCCCGGCCCGTTCGACCGACGACGAGCAGGTCGATCGCCTGTTCCTCGGCGTACTCGAGGATCGTCTCCGCCGGACGGCCGCGGCGAACCGCACCCCGTACCTCGAGTTCCGGCGTTCGATCGCCGCAGGCGTCGACGATGCCGTCGACGAGGTCCGTCCGCGCCCGGTCGAGGTCGGCGACCTCCGCGACGCCGAATCGCATCGGATTCGCCGTCGTGTCGACCACCGAGAGGACGTGGACGGTCGCCCCCTCGAGGTCGGCGAACCGGAGCGCTCGCTCGAGGGCGGCGTCGGCGGCGTCGCTGCCGTCGGTCGGGGCGAGGATCGATCGAATCGGCGCGTCGGGATCGTCGTCTCCGGTCATCGTACCGGCGATTGGACCGCCGGAGGCCTAACGGTTCGCGTTCGGGATCAGGCCGTCAACACCGGTCGGTCGACGCCCCTCTCGAGGTCCCCGAGCACGCTCCGGGCGCGGTTCTGTAGCTCGTCGACGACCGTCCGATCGCCCGAGAGCATCGAGTCGCCGTACCGGTACGTGTCGACGACGGAGATCGCGTGCAGGTCGGCGTCGAACGTCGACGCGAGATCGACCGCGTACTCGACCGCGCGGCTCGCCGGATCGCTGCCGTCCGTCGCGACGAGGATCGTCTCGTACATGGCGTGGGGTCCCACCACCGGCCGAGTCAAATAGGTTCCACCCCTCGGGCGCGGGCGGGGTCGTCGATACCGCTACCCCTCGATCGGATGCTCCAGGGACTCCATGAGCAGCTCGAGGTTCGCCGACTCCTCGGCCAGCAGCGTCGGGTGCGTGCCGACGGTCACGAGGAAGTCGCCCTCGTGGTCGAACGAGGCGATCAGCACGTCGACGCCGACCCGTTCGCCGTCGAGGTCGGTCTCGCCCGCGAAGACGTCGACCTCCCGGCCCGTCCCGAGGATCTCGAGGGCGAACGACCGCTCGCGCTCGAGGCCCTCGAGATCGCCGTGTGGGCCGTCGACGCGGTCGAGGATCTCCTCGAGCAACTCCTCGCTCGAGGCGTCGGCAAGCGGGTTGGCTGATCGTCCGGCAACGGCCATCTCCGGGGTCGAGACCGCGGCGAACAGGCTCGCCTCGCGGTCCTCGCCCCGGTGTTCCCGCGTCTTCGAGTAGACGGACTGCCAGATCGACGCCCGTACCTCGCGCTCGAGGCCGGCCTCGACGGTGCGGTCGATCGACGCGCGCTCGCTTCGCCGACTCTCGTAGCCGGTTTCGGCGACCGTCGCCTCGGTCGGTTCGACGCGATCGGCGGCGAACTCGAGGGGTTCCTCGCCGGAGACGACGTCGAGGCAGCCGGCACCGAGTGCGAGCCCGCCCGCCGCTCCCGCGGCGAGGACCGATCGTCGGGGGGGAGCCATCGTCCCGACGATGCGGCCGAGTACGTATATCGTTTTTGACCAAATAGTTCCTGTAAGTGTGCGTTTGGGTATTTCGAGCGCGTGCGAGAGGACGACACATCAAGAGTTATCGGGATCGCCCACGCCGGTGTAGCCATGACGGAGTTTGCAGCCCGGGTCGAGCAGGTGTCGATCAGCGGTATCCGCGAAGTGTTCGAGGCCGCCGGCGAGGACGCGATCAACCTCGGGATCGGACAGCCTGACTTCCCGACGCCCGAGCACGCCCGACGGGGGGCGATCGAGGCGATCGAAGCCGAACGGACCGACGCCTACACGTCGAACAAGGGGACGCGATCGCTCCGGGAGGCGATCGCCGCGAAGTACGACCGCGACTACGGACTCGAGATCGACCCTGCCGAGGTCATCGCTACCTCCGGCGGGAGCGAGGCGCTCCACCTCGCGCTCGAGGCCCACGTCGACCCCGGCGAGGAGGTTATCTTTCCCGACCCCGGGTTCGTCTCCTACGACGCCCTGACCCACATCGCGGGCGGGACGCCCAAACCCGTCGGCCTGCGCGACGACCTCACCCTCGACCCCGCGACGGTCGAGGCGGCGATCACCGACGAGACCGCCGCGTTCGTCGTCAACAGCCCCGCGAACCCGACGGGTGCGGTTCAGAGCGAGGAAGACATGCGCGAGTTCGCCCGCATCGCGGACGAACACGACGTGCTCTGTCTCTCCGACGAGGTGTACGAACGGATCGTCTTCGAGGGCGAACACCGCTCGCCCCTCGAGTTCGCCGAGAGCGACAACGTCGTCGTCGTCAGCGCCTGCTCGAAGACCTACTCGATGACCGGCTGGCGACTGGGCTGGGTCCTCGGCTCCAACCGACGTATCGAACGGATGCTGCGGGTCCACCAGTACGCCCAGGCGTGTGCCTCCGCGCCCGCCCAGTACGCCGCCGAGGCCGCGCTGACCGGTCCCCAGGAGCCCGTCCGCGAGATGGTCTCGGCGTTCGAGGAGCGACGGGATCTGGTCGTCGACGGCCTCGAGGACGCCGGCCTCGAGGTCCCCACGCCGTCGGGTGCGTTCTACGTCATGCCGAAGGTGCCCGAGGGCTGGTGCGACGAGGTGCTCGAGCGGGACGTGATCGTCGTCCCCGGCGACGCCTTCGGCGCCAACGGCGAGGGGTACGCCCGCCTCTCCTACGCCACGGGGACGGCAGAGTTGAAGGAGGCCCTCGAGATCATCGACGACGCGACTCGAGCGGTTCGGTAGCGGCGGGCGTCCTCGAGTTCACGCGGACGCCGGGCGAAAAACGGCGGCGTGTACGGGGAATGTCGAACGCGAGGATACGAGCCGGTTTCGGATGAAGGGGGCGGATCACTCGAGCAGTTCGACGACGTCTCCGGGTCGAATCGTTCCGTCCTCGAGCACGTCCGCCCGGAGCCCCCCTCGGTGAACGAGCGCCTGCAACACGCCGTCCTGCGTGAGGCGCTGTAAGTGGCTACACGGCTCGCACAGCCGATCCCCCCGGCAGACGACGTCGCCGACCCGGAACCGCTGCCCGACGAGATGGTTGAGCGCGACGTCGCGCGTTTCGACGTTCCGTCGGTGTTCGCCCGGCTCGAGTTCGATTCCCGCTTCGCGTTCGATCGCCGTCACGGCCTCCCGTTCGATCAGCGTGAGGTCGTACCCGTCGTGGCGCTCCTCGTCCGACTCCCACTCGACGAACGTTCTCGTCTCGTTCCCGGCGAAGTAGCGATCCCCTCGGAGCCCCCGCCCGGCGACCGCTTCGACGTCGGTCCGTTCCTCCATCTCCGCCTCGGCTTCCGGCGCAGTAAAGATCCGTTCGACGGTGCCACTTCCGGTCATACGAGATGTGCCGCTCGGCGGAATATAAACGCTCGGAGTGGCGTCGATCTCGCACCTAGAACGTCAGCGCGACCACCAGCGCGACCGCAAGGGCCGCGAACGCGAGCGCGACGGTCGTGCCGACGCTCGTCTTCAGCCCCGACTTTCCGGGGGTCCGATCGAGCCGATCCCGGTACCGATCCTCGAGCGACGCGGGCAACGCGGCGGCGATCGTCGCGCCCGGGTTCCGGACCGCAGTTACGGTCCCCCAGCCGGCTCGAGCGGCCAAGCCGTCGACCCGGGCGAACGTTCGCTCGAGAACACCCGTAAGCGCTCGCGTCCCACGGAAAACGAACGGATCCCGGACGGTATCGACGTCCCGGCCCCCGGCGACGCGGCCGAACAGCGGTTTCGCGACGACGAACGCGACGAGGCTGCCGCCCGCGAGCACGACGGCCTTGTAGAGGTGGGCCACCGAGTAGGGGTCGGTGCTCCAGGCGTCGGTCGCCGGCAGGAGCGCGAACAGCGCGGGGTAGAAGATCCCGAGCAGGACGCAGGCGACGGCGATCGGCGCCGAAACGACGAGATCGGCCGGCGAGAGGTCGGGGATCGAGGCGCGCTCGCCCTCGAGGAAGGCGTAGTAGCCGAACTTCATGAAGGAGACGAACGTGCCGACGGCCCCGGCGAGCAGCAGGGCCTCGAGGAGGGTCGCGTCGGCCTCGGCGGCCGCGTCGAGGACCATCCCCTTCGTGACGAACCCGTTGAAGCCGGGGACGCCGGTGATCGAGAGCGCGGCCACGAGGAAGGTTACGAAGAGCAGGGGCGTCGCCCGCCCGAGCGCGCCGAAGCCGTCGAGCTTGTTCTTCCCGGTGCGGACGACGACGAACCCCGCGACCATGAACAGCAGCCCCTTGTAGAGGACGTTGTTGAACAGGTGGCCGAACCCGCCCGCGACCCCGAGCGCCGAACCCAGCCCGATCCCGGCGAGCATGTAGCCGACCTGGGCCTGGATGTGGTAGGCCAGCAGCTTGCGCATGTCCTTCTGGGCGAGGGCGTAGGCCGCGCCGTAGACGGTCATCGCGGCGCCGACGGTCGCGAGCGCGAGGTTGCCGTCGGGGAACGCCCGGTAGGCCGCGTACACCGCGACCTTCGTCGTGTACGCCGAGAGGATCACGGAGGTCCCGACGTGGGGCGCGGCGTAGGTTCGCGGGAGCCAGACGTGGACGCCGATGAGGGCCGCGTTGACGCCGACGGCGAGGCCGACCGCGATCGCGGACAGTCCCGGGCTGATCCCGGTTCCGTCGTACTGTAGCGCGGTCGCCGAGGGGCCGACGGCCACCCAGTGGAGGGCGACGCCGACCAGCAGCAGGCCGCCCCCGATAGCGTGGACCAGCGCGTAGCGGTACCCCGCCCGCACCGCCTCGCCGCCGCAGTACCAGACGAGCAGGGTGCTGGCGACGGCCATCAGCTCCCAGCCGAGCGCGAGCCCCAGCCAGTCGCCGACGAAGACGGTCCACAGCGAGGTCCCGACGTACGCGAGCGCGAGCAGCAGGTGGCGGTCGTCGGTGCCGACGAGGAAGGTGTAGCCGACCGCCAGCGCGCCGAACGCCGAGAGCGCCAGCCCGACGAGCCGCGAGGCGTCGTCGACGCGGACGAGCACGACCTCGAGCCCCAGAAACGTCGCCGTCGGCCCCGTCCCGTCGGGGACGAGCAGCGTCCAGACCGCGTCGATCCCGAGCGTGACGGCCGCGAGGGCGTGGCCGAGCCGTCGCGAGGAAAACGGGACGAGCGCGGTCCCGAGGAGGACGACCAGCAGCGGCGGGACCGCGAGCAGCCAGTCGGGGCCGGTGCCGATCACGGGCTACTCACCCCCGCGTTCTCCGCGGCCAGGCGCGCGAGTTCGAGGACGAACAGCCAGTCGGCGGCGACCCCGATCGCGACCACGAGCGCGCTCGCCGCGAGGATCGGACCGAGCAGGAGCCACGTCGTCTCCCCGCCGGTCCACGGCCGTCGCTCCCACCTCGAGTTCCCGCCGTCGGCCCGGGCCGCCGACGGTGGCCGCGATTCGGTTCGCTCGTCCCCGCCGTCGGCTCGAGCGCCGCCCAGCGGGCCCTCGAGAACGGGTTTCGGATCGCCCTCCTCGCCCTCAAAGAAGGCGGTGTAGATGATCGGCCAGAAGTACGCGACGTTGAGCCCGCCCGAGACGACGAACAGCGCGAGGACGAGCCCGTTGCCCGCCTCGGCGCTGCCGAGCAGGAGCGTGCCGTTGGGGACCAGCGAAAAATGAAACAGCGCCAGGATCCTGCTCTGGGCTTCGGGCCGCAGATAGATCAGCACATTGCGGCAGG
>NZ_JBLRWX010000033.1:0-35200 GCF_047921035.1 Natronococcus sp. | reverse complement strand
GCGCGGCGTTCGCACCCGCTCCTCTTGGTGCTTTTCGTTACCTGCCCGCCGCGGGTCAGCGCGCGTACAGCGCCGATCCGACCAGCGACGGCAGGTGGACGTCGTCGTCGGGCGTCACCGCCAGGTAGGGGCCGTCGACGGGACCGAAGACGTCGTCGACGCGTCCGACCGACTCGAGGGAGTCGTCGAGCACCATCGTCCCGATCTCCTCGCGGAGGCGATCGTCGTCGGCGTCCGGGTTCGCCCGCAGGATCGCGAGCCCCTGGGCGGTACGGACGACCTGTCCGACCCGGCGCATCAGTCCCGCATCGCGACGACGTACGCCGCGACGGCCTGGACGAGGTCGTTCTTCGAGTCGTCGGAACCCCGGACGACGACCCGGCCGCGATCGGCCCAGTGCTCCCGGGAGTAGGATTTGTCCCGTTCGATCGTGGCGTCGTAGCCGATCTGCTGGACGGCCTTCGCGATCTCGTCGACCGTCGGCTCCTCGACGGCCAGCTCCTCGGCGACGCGTCGTCCCTCGGCCCGGGAGAGGTCGGCATCGAGATAGGCGGGCCAGATGACGTTCTCGACCATACTCCCGACTCGGGAGGCCTCCGGGTAAACACTTTTCAAAAGCGTCGGGTTCGCGCTCGAGTCGATCCCTCGAGTGCGAGGTCCTCGAGTGCGGGCGGTTCGGTCGGCGGCAACGAACGAAAGGACGTTACCGGCGGCGAGCGAGAACGGCGAGGACGGCGACGAGCGCGGCGACGACCGCGGGAACGCCGAAGCCGGGGATCGAGTCGTCGTCCTCGGCAGTGTCGTCCGCTGCGGGCTCGTCGGTGGCATCGTCGGCGTCCGCGTCGTCAGCGTCCGCATCGTCGGTCTCGTCCGCGGCTTCGTCCTCGGTCTCGTCGGCCGCCTCGGCGTACGCCTCGGGGTGGACCGCCTCGACGATCTCCTCGATCGCCTCGACGACGAGCGGCCCGGGCTGGCTCATGAACTGGTCGTCGACCGCGACGAACTGCTCGTTCTGGTAGGCGGTCGTTCCCATCGCGGCTTCACCGACCGGCGGCTCGTCGCCCCAGGATTCGCCGTAGACGATCCACTCGGGATCCTCCTCGACGACGACCTCCTCGCTGATCTCGGCCCAGCCCTCGATGCCGGCCTCCGCGCCGAGGTTCTCGACCCCGGCGGTGGTGATGATCTCGTCCTGGAAGGTACCCTCCCCGGCCGTGAAGCCGTCGCCCATCTCGTAGTACGCGAGCGGGTGTCCCTCGTCGGCGACGGCCTCCTCGATGATCTCGAGGCGCTCGTTCATCTCGTCGATCGAGTCCTCGGCGCCGTCGCACTCGCCGACGATCTCGCCGGTCAGGCGGACGTTCTCGGCGACGCCGTCGAGCGACTGCTCGGTCGGGAAGACGTAGACGGTCAGTCCCGCGTCGCGGAGCTGGTCGATCAGGTCGTCGCCCTCGAGGGCGGCGGCCGCGAGAACGACGTCGGGGTCGCGGTCGATGACTTCCTCGGTGACGGGCGTGACGCCGTCGTCCTCGGTAATGTCGAGCTCCTCGTCGGCCTCGAGGTAGTCGGTGTACTCGCCGACGGGCATCCCCGAGAGCTTCTCCTCGGCCCCTATCTCGTACATTACTTGCGCGTCACTGGGCTGTAAGGCGACCACCGAGTCGGGTTCCTCCTCGACGGTCACCGTCTCCCCGGTCGCGTCCTCCCCCTCGAACGGGAACTCGCAGGTCGGTTCCTCCTGTGCGACGTCGGCCATCCCCCCTCCCGCCGCGACGGCGGGAGTAAACGCGGCCAGCGCCGTAAGCACCGCAACGAAAACGATCAGTGACTTTCGCATCGATCGAACCGTGGAACCCACTCCAATAAATATTTATCTAATGCAAGCAAGCTTTCAGGCATGCTCCGTCCGGGCCGTCTCGTCTCGTGGTCAGTGGCGCTCTCGGCGTTGCTGGTCGTCGTCGTCATCGCGAGCGCGGCACTCGGCCCGGTTCGGATCGATCCGGTGACCGTCTCGAGGGCCGTACTCAACCTCGCCGGCGTCGGCGCCCACGAGGTGCCGGCGACTCACCAGACGATCGTCGCGGACGTCCGCCTGCCGCGGATCCTGCTGGCCGCGACGGTCGGGTTCGCGCTGGCGGCCGCGGGGACGGTCATGCAGGGCTTTTTCCGAAACCCGCTCGCGGATCCGTCGATCATCGGCGTCTCCTCGGGGGCCGCGGTCGGCGCCGTCGCCGCGATCGCGTTCCCCGCCCTCGTTCCGATCGGGAGCGTCCACCTGCCCGCGTTCGTCGGCGCGCTCGTCACCGCCTTCCTCGTCTACACCATCGCGACCGAGGGCGGGCGGACCCCGGTCGCAACCTTGCTGCTCGCGGGCGTCGCGATCCAGGCGTTCCTCGGTGCCGTGATCTCGTTTATGGTCGTCCACAGCGGCGAGAACCTCCGGGAGGCCGTCATCTGGATGATGGGCCACCTCCACCGAAGCAGCTGGGCCGACGTCGGCTTCGCGCTCCCCGTTACGCTCGTCGGCGTGCTCGTGCTGGGGGCATACACCCGCGAGATGAACGTCCTCCTGCTCGGCGAGGAGGACGCCCAGAACCTCGGCGTGAGCGTCGAGCGGACCAAGCTCCTCCTGCTCGCGCTGGCGAGTCTCGTCACCGCCGCGGGCGTCGCCGTCGCCGGCATCATCGGCTTCGTCGGCCTCGTCGTCCCCCACATGATGCGGCTGATCGTCGGCCCCGACCACCGCATCCTGCTGCCGACCAGCGCGCTCGCGGGCGCCTCTTTCCTCGTGGTCGCCGACACCATCGCCCGCGTCGGCGCGTTCGGGCTGCCGATCGTCCCCGTCGGCATCGTCACCGCGACCGTCGGCGCGCCCTTCTTCCTCTACTTGCTCACGAGCCGGGAGGTGCACGCGCTGTGAGCGACGACGCGCGGTCCCCCGCGGCGACCGACGGCGCTCGGGTCGAAGTCGACGGCGTCGGACTCTCGCTCGGCGACACCGACGTCCTCGAGGACGTCTCCGTCGCCGCCGAACCCGGCGAGTTCGTCGGCCTCGTCGGCCCCAACGGCGCGGGGAAGACGACGCTGTTGCGGGCGATGAGCGGCGCGCTCGAGCCCGCTCGTGGAGCCGTAACCGTCGACGGTGCGCCGTTACACGAGCGCTCCTCGAAGGCCGCAAGCCGGCTAGTCGCGGTCGTCCCGCAGGACACTCACCTCTCCTTTTCGTTCGACGTTCGGACCGTCGTGGAGATGGGACGGTACCCCCACCGCTCGCGCTTTTCCCCGCCCGACAAGGCCGATCGGGCAGCGGTCGATCGCGCCCTCGAGCGCACCCGCACGGCGCAGTTCGCCGACCGCCCGATCGACGAGATAAGCGGCGGGGAGCGCCAGCGGGTCGTCCTCGCGCGGGCGATCGCCCAGCAGACGCCCGTCCTCCTGCTCGACGAGCCGACGGCCAGCCTCGACGTCACCCACCAGGTCGAAACGCTCGAGCTGGTTCGCGAGGTCGTCGCGGAGGGCCGGACCGCCGTCGCCGCGATTCACGATTTGGATCTGGCCGCGCGCTACTGCGACCGCCTCGTCGTCCTCTCGGACGGGACGGTCCTCGAGTCGGGCACCCCGGAGTCGGTGCTGACTCGGGACACCCTCGCCGCGGCGTTCGACGCGACCGCGGCGGTGACGGCGAACCCGGTGACGGGAACGCCGACGGTGACCGCCCTGCGGAACGATCCCGACGTGACCGTTCCCGATCGAGTCCACGTCGTCGGCAACGGCTCGACGGCGGCGAGCGTCGTCGCGCGGCTCGGCGCCGCCGACTGTGCGTGTTCGGTCGGTCCGGTCTCGAGCGGCGACGCCGCCGCCGAGGTCGCCCGCGGACAGGGGATCGAGGCGATTACGGTCGAGCCGTTCGCCCCGCTCTCGGCCGGCGACCGGGAGGCGGCCCGCGGAGCGGTCGAGAGCGCCGACGTGACGGTCGTGGCGGACCTCGAGGTCGGCGCCGGAAATCAGCTGTTGCTCGAGGAACTCGCCGGTCGGGAGTCGCTCGTCGTCGTCGAGGACCGGCCGTTCGCCGAGCGAAACCACGCGGGCGAGCGGGCGCGGGAACTGTACGAGCGCTGCCGGCAGCGGGCGATCGTGGCCTCGTCGACGGATGTCCTCGAGGCGGTCGACGAGGCGGCGGCTCGCCCGGAGTCGGCGGGGCGAGCGCTCGAGGCCGACGACGACTGATACGGATTGCTGTAACGATTTACCGGCACAACCGCCGTACGGGTCGCGGTTGCGCCGGTACTGACTTACAGGAAACCGTATGAGATCGCGAGGACGAGACCGACGGAGACGAACGGACGAACCGTTCCCGTCCGCGAGCCGGACTGAACGGTTTTTTACCCTCGCGCGCCAGAGTGGCCGTCAATGACCGAGTACGACTACGAGGCGCTCGGACTCGTCGCCGGGCTGGAGATCCACCAGCAACTCGACACGGCGACGAAGCTGTTCTGCCAGTGTCCGACCGAGCTGCGCGAGCCCGAGGCGTCGACGCGGCGCTTTACCCGCTATCTGCATCCCACGCGGAGCGAACTGGGCGAGATCGACGACGCGGCTTTAGAGGAGAGCAAGGTCGACCGCGAGTTCGAGTACCTCGCGTACGACTCGACCTGTCTCGTCGAGGAGGACGACGAGCCACCCCACGAGCTGGACGAGGAGGCCCTCGAGACGACCCTCGAGATCGCCCAGCTCATGGAGATGAACCCGGTCGATCGGGCACACGTCATGCGAAAGCTTGTCGTCGACGGCTCGAACACGTCGGGCTTCCAGCGCTCGACGCTGATCGCCACCGGCGGCGAGATCGAGACGAGCGACGGCCCGGTGGGGATCGAGGACCTCCTGCTCGAGGAGGAGAGCGCCCAGCGGGTCGCCGAGACCGAGGACGGGGTTCGCTACAGCCTCGATCGGCTCGGCATTCCGCTGGTCGAGATCGGCACCAGTCCGGACATCTCGTCGCCGGAGCAGGCCCTCGAGGCCGCCGAGCGGATCGGCATGCTGCTTCGCTCGACGGGGAAGGTCAAGCGCGGCCTGGGGACGATCCGCCAGGACGTCAACGTCTCGATCGCCGAGGGCGCCCGCGTCGAGATCAAGGGCGTCCAGAGTCTGGACGACATCGACGACATCGTCCGCAACGAGGTCGCCCGACAGGTCGAACTCGTCGAGATTCGCGACGAGCTGGCCGAACGGGAGGCCGCCGTCGGCGAGTCCCAGAATGTGACCGAGATCTTCGAGGACACCGACAGCGGCGTCATCGGTGGCGCCCTGAGTTCCGGGGGATCCGTCATGGCCGTCCCGCTGTACGGCTTCGACGGCGTCGTCGGCCGCGAGATCGCACCCGACCGCCGTCTGGGAACCGAACTCTCGGATCACGCCAAGCGCCACGGCGCGGGCGGGATCTTCCACACCGACGAGCTACCAGCCTACGGCGTCACCGAGGCGGAGGTCGAGGAGCTACGGGTGGCCGCCGAGGTCGGTCCCGAGGACGCCGTCGCCATCGTCGCCGACAGCGACGACGTCGCGACGTCGGCGATCGAGGCCGTCGCCGAGCGCGCGCGGACGGCTCTCGAGGGCGTCCCCGAGGAGACCCGCGGCGCGAACGACGACGGGACGACCCGCTACCTGCGTCCGCTGCCCGGTGCCGCGCGGATGTACCCCGAGACGGACGTGCCGCCCGTCGAGCCGGATCCGAGCGAGGTCCCCGAGCCAGAACTCCTGACCGAGAAGGTCGAGCGCTACCAGGCGGAGTTCGACCTCGGCGAGGGGCTGGCCGAACAGGTCGCCTACGGCCGCCGGATGCCGCTGTTCGAGGCCGTCACCTCGGCGGGAGTCGATCCGACCCTGACCGCGACGACCCTCGAGTCGACGCTGACCGAACTGCGCCGGGACGGCGTTCCCGTCGAGAACCTGACCGATGACCACCTCGAGGCGGTCCTCGAGATGGCCGACGACGGCGACCTTCCCAACGAGGGCGTACCGGACCTCCTGGAAGCGCTGGCGAAGGATCCCGATCGATCGGCCGAGGAGGCCGCCGAGGCGGCCGGGCTGGGCGGCGCCGACGAGGGCGAGGTCCGCGAGGCCGTCGTCGAGGTCGTCGAGCGAAACGAGACGCAGGTCGAGGAGGAGGGAATGCAGGCGTTCTCCGGACTCATGGGCGAGTGTATGGGCGCACTTCGCGGGAAGGCCGACGGCGACCTCGTCAGCCGGCTGCTGCGCGAGGAGATCCAGAAACGCGCCTGAACGGCTCTCCGCACCGACGGCTCGGATCACTGACGGCTCAGATTTCCGGCACTGGCGCCTACTGCCGATCGGAACCGCTCAGTCGACCAGTTCCTCGAGCAGCGTCTCCAGCTCGTAGCTCTGTAGGGCCTCTCGCTCCTCGATCGCCGAGATCACGAACGTGGAATCGGTGCGGTCGACGCCCTCGAGCTGTTCGAACTCGGCGATCAGCCGCTCGACCATCCCGCTCTCGCTGAGTCGGGCGACGACGATAAAGTCGGTTTCGCCCATCGTGAAGTAGACGTTCGTCACGCCCTCGACGGTCAGCAGGCGGTCCGCGAACTCCTCGTAGGAGCCCCGGTAGTCAGCGTGGATCTCGACGATGACGGTGACGTCGAGTCCGAGTTCCTCGAGGTCGATCTCGTAGCGGTCGTTGGCGATGATTCCCTCCTCGCGGAGGTTGTTGAGCCGGTAGTGGATCGTCGACACCGGTATCCCGGTCGCCTCGTGGAGCGCTTCGGGGCTACCCGTCTCGCGCTCGGCGATCGCCTTCAGCAGACGCACGTCGCGTTCGTCCATGCCGCGAGTTCGAGCGATAGCGTGATCGGCCTTTCGACTCGGACGCTCGTGGTTGGATCTTTCTCTAATAGTAGCCCCTCTTTTCGGGGCCCGGTTCGGATTGTGTTTATATGTGTGATTCTGCATCCGATCCCGAGAGCGCCGTTGTAGAAGGCTCTAAGTATGTCGACGAATTTCGAACGTTCCATGACTCGACGCGCGCTCTTTCGATCAGGATACGGTGATCTGGTGTTGTTCTCGATCCTCGCGATCTGCTGGGGGACCTCCTTCGTCGCGATCGAGATCGGCCTCGAGTACGTGCCGCCGCTTTTGTTCGCCGGGCTCCGCTACGGCGTCGCGGGACTGATCGTCTTCGGATACGCCGCCGTCGTGACCGATCGGCTCCGACCCGTCGATCGGACCGAGTGGCTCTCGGTCGGCGTCGCCGGGGTCTTCCTCATCGCGTTCTACCACGCGCTGTTGTACGTCGGTGAACTGTACGTTCCCGGCGCGATCGCGGCGACGGTCGCGAGCACCGCGCCGATCCTCACCGCCGCGTTCGCCGGGGCGATCCTCCCGCGAGAGCGACTCTCGGCCGCGGGCGTCGTCGGGCTCGTCCTCGGGCTGATCGGCGTCGTCGCCGTCGTTCGTCCGTCGCCGACGGGGCTCGATACCGAACTCCTGCTGGGTGCGGGCCTCGTCTTCGGTGCCGCGATCGCGTTCGCGGTCGGAACGGTCCTCGCGCGACCGCTCGACGCCGGGCTCCCCCTCGAGACGCTGCAGGCCTGGGCGATGCTCGTCGGCGCGGCGGTCCTGCTGGTCGGCGCCCCGCTTCGGGGCGAGTCGATCGCCGCGATCGACGTGACGCCGACGGCGCTGCTCTCGTTTACCTACCTGACGCTCGTCTCGAGCGTGTTCGCCTTCCTGCTGTACTTCCAGTTGCTCGACCGGGCGGGCCCGACCCAGGTCGCGCTGGTGGGGTACGCCGAGCCCGCGGTCGCGATCGGTGTGAGCTGGGTGCTGCTCGGCTACGTCGTCGACTCGCTGACGGTACTGGGGCTACTGACGATCCTCGCGGGCTTCGCCGCCATCAAGCGCCGCCGCCTCGCTCGAGTCGTCGACTCCCTGACCGAGAGCTACCGACGGCCGACCCTCCCCGCTCGCTCCCCGGAGCGATCGACGGAAGCCAGAACCGACGGCGGCATCCCACAGGAGACCGAGGCCGTTAGTCCGGAGTCGAGAGCCGACTAGGACGGTCCCGTCGAGGGCGAGCGATCGTATACGGCAACTGCTACCGAGACCCTCGAGAACCCCCCTCACAAAGGTTTATACGAGATAGCGTTGGCTAGCTCACACGAGAGAGGGGACCCAGTATGAACGCACAAACACGGACGCTGACGGTGGTGTGTCACGTGCGGGCGCCGTTGTTGCTCGAGCCCGTCGACAGTCAGATCGAGAGCCTGCGCGCCTGCGAGGAGGAGGGGCGGATCGACGACCTGCTGGTTCGGAGCTGGCCGAAGGAGGTGCGGCTCTCCGACGACAGCCCCTACCAGGAGGTCCTCGAGACCTACGACCGTTTCGAACAGTGGGCCGACCGACGGGACGTCTCGATCCAACCGCCGTTTCGAACCCGGACGACGACCTCGCAGGTGACCGACGAGCGCCGCGAGGTCCTCGTGACCCCGCTTTTGTGTCTCGAGTGCTACGCCGACGACGAACTGGTCGCCGTCTACCCCCATTCGACGGGCGAGGAGACGATCACGACCGAGGACGTGATCGCTCGCGTTCGCTGTGGCGAGGGCCTCGTGCCGACCAACGCGGTCGACGAGCGCATCGATACGGAAGCCGGCGATGACGGCGGCGCCGAGACGGCCCCGTCGACGCGGTCGGACGGCTGCCCCGACTGCGGCCGGGGACTCGTCGACGGCCAGGGGCTCGTCGGCTGTCCCGACTGCGGGTGGACCGGGACGATCACCGAGGACGGCGAGTACGCGCCGACGTCCGTAGAGCGCGTCGCGGATCGGAGCCCCGTTCGGTCGATTCCGAATCGGTAGGATCGGGAGTTACGATCGAGTCAGGCTCCCGTACTTGTTTTTCGGGGCGAACCGCCGGATAGCGAACGCCGTCTCGTTCGGGATAGCACGGTGATCTCAGACGGTTTCCTGTACGTCAGTTCCGGCGCAACCGCGATCCGGTCGGCGGTTGCACCGGCAAATCGTTACAGCGATCCGTATCAGTCCTCAGCGGGGCGTTCGGTCGCTCGGCGGAGAATCCCGAGCAGCGTGTTCGCCTCGCGTTCGGTCAGGTCCGCGCGGCCGAACACCCGCCGGAGCATCCGCATCGTCTTGTCGCGTTTCTCGTCGGGGTGGTTGAGCTCCTCGAGCAGGGCGCCCCACTGGTCGTAGAGCCGATCGAGGGTCGGCTCCGGCGCCCGGGTGCGGTCGAGGTCGGGTAGCTGCGTTCCGTCGGCGGGAAGCGTGAGCGTGCGAAGTTCGTACAGCGTCACCGTTGCGGCCTGCCCGAGGTTCAACACGGGGTACGCCTCGCTCGCGGGGATCGCACAGATCTCGTCGATCCGCACGAGTTCCTCATTCGTGAGCCCGACCCGTTCGCGACCGAAGACCAGCGCGGTCGGCGCCTCGACCGTCGGCAGGCGTTCTGCCAGGTCGGCCGGTGTCGAGTAGGGGTAGCGCATGTGGCTGCGATCGTCCTCGTTCGTGACTGCAGTACAGCCGATCGTGTGATAGCTCTCGGCGAGTTCGTCGAACGATAGCTCGGTCGCGTTCGGGAGGATATCCTCTCGAGCCTGCCCCGCGAAGCCGTAGGCCTCGCCGTCGGGGTCGAGCTCCGGAGGGTCGACCAGCAGGAGTTCCTCGAACCCGAAGTTCTTCATCGCGCGGGCGATGGTGCCGACGTTGCCCGGCGTCTTCGCGTCGACGATTGCGACCGCCGGCGGCGTTCGGTCGGCGGAGGTCGCGTTCGGGTCGTCCGTGGTCGCGTTCTGATCGTCCGTGGTCGCTTCGGTCGGCTCAGTCATGGTTCGAACGTCGCTGGCGGAAGGCGTTTCGGCGCGCTCGAGCGCGATCGGTGACTCGAGAGGGATATCGGCGGTTCATACCGCCGGTAGCGAGTGCGCTCGCAAAAGTCGACTGGTCCCGGTGCGTCTCGGGACGGGAACTGGCTCGAGGACCGTACTCGGGAGCGACGTCGGTTCGGCCGGCCGAGCCGTCTCGAGGATTCCGTGTCGGAACTCGTCGTACTCCACCATCGATCGGACACTCACTAGTCTGGAATAGGTAGGATAGGCCCAAAATCTGTAATAGTTGATATACTTACAAACGGTAACTATCTAGAATAGCTACGGTAGGTGCCTTAGATAACTTAAGTGGATTTTGTACAGTTTGTGCAGTTTGTGTTGTCTGTGTTGGTTGTGTTGGTTGTGTAGTAGTAGTAGAGTAGAGTACTAGTCTAGTAAGGAGGAAGGAAGAAGAAAGGAAGAAGAGACGTCCCGTACTCGAGCTCTGAGACGTCGTTCAACTCGGGTACCAGTTCCGATCCGTCGGTCGCGACCCTGAGAGGGACCCCTCGGTCTCGTTTGTTTCTTCCCGTAGTCGACGGCTGGAGCGGTCTCGAGGGAGGTCATTCCGATCGAACGCGGCGGTCGGAGGGGACACACCCCCTTCGCGTTTGTAACGCCGTACAGGTGTGGGGAGGTTCTGATCGGTTACACACCTCCGTCGCGGTTGTAAATCTTCACTCTCAGCGAGAAAAGCGGGGGATTTTCGGCTCTCAGCTCGAGCCCACCCACCCGTTCGCCGTTACATCCGCGAGGGGGGTGTGTGTCCCGAGCGAATCGACTGACAGGTTCCGGAAACGCCGATATTCCGACCTCTGGCTCCTGAAGTGACGATATACGATTCCCAGTTCCGGGTTCCCGTCTCGATCGGAAGAGTCGTCGGCAGTTTCCGCGGGGGAGACGCGCTCGGAACCAGTTACATCCGCGAGGGGGGTCCCCGTCGAACGCTCCCACGCTCCGAACGCCCACTCACAAGCGCGAGGGCGGCGATATCGACCGTCTCTTTTAACCCTCCGCATACGTCCTGCTGAAGCCATCACGCGGGAAGTTTACATCCGCGACCGATCTCCATACCTTTATTTCAGTTCGGTGGGAAGGGACGGGGTACTGCAATGTCCGCGAACGACGACCGCGATCCGCTCTTCCGATACGACGATCCGATCTTCGCCGACGAGCGGCTGCTCGAGATCACGCACTTGCCCGGCCCGGACCGGATCGTCGGTCGCGACGAGCAGATGCAACGCGTTGCGGACGCCCTGAACCCCGCGATCTTCGGCAGCGAGCCAAACCACCTCTTTATTTTCGGCAAGACCGGCACCGGCAAGTCCCTAATCTCGAGGTCGGTGGCGAAGCGGGTGATCTCGGAGGCCAAACGCGACGACGTCACGGTCAACTACGCCTTCATCGACTGTGGCGAACAGAACACCGAGGCCTCGATCGTCAAGACGATCGCCCAGCTGGTCAATGACCCCGAGCAGAGCGGGATCACCGTTCCCGACCGCGGGCTGGGAACCGGCGACTACTACAAGCGGCTCTGGCAGGCCGTCGATCGCTGTACGGACGTCACGATCGTCATCTTAGACGAGATCGACATGCTCGAGGACGACGAGGTCCTGCGAAAGCTCTCGCGGGCGGGCGAGAACCGCCGGATCTCGGACTCGAGCATCGGTATCATCGGCATCTCGAACAAGATCGACTTCCCCGACCACCTCTCCGAACGGGTCAAATCCAGCCTCTCGAGGGACGAACTCGTCTTTTCGCCGTACGACGCCAACCAACTCGTCGAGATCTTAGAGAAGCGCCGCGACGCCTTCCACGACGGGGTACTCTCGGGCGACGTGATCCCGCTGACGGCCGCGCTCGCGGCCCAGGAGCACGGCGACGCGCGCAAGGCGATCGACATCCTCCGAAACGCGGGCCGCATCGCGAAAAAACAGAACGCCGACCGCGTCACCGCCGACCACGTTCGCGATGCCAAGGAGAAGACAGAGGCCGACCGCTTCAACGAACTCATCGAGGGCTCGCCCCAGCAGGCGAAGGCGATCCTCTACTCGCTGACGATTCTGACCGAGAACAGCACGGAAAAGGAGTTCCCGACGAAGATCATCTACAACCAGTACAAGGAGGTCGCCCGTCGGCTGGGCTTCGACGTCCTCTCCGAGCGGCGTGTCCAGGAGATCCTCCAGGAGCAGAACTTCCTGAACGTCATCCAGTCCGAACGCGAGGGCCGGGGGCGTGGTCGAGGTGCCCACGCGAAACACCGCCTGCTCGAGAACCCCGTCATCGTCAAGAAGGTCCTGCTGCGGGACTCCCGGCTGGCCCCGCTCGAGGACGACTCGTAGACGCTCGGTCCGCAGCATGTGCTCCGTTGCCGTCGTTCGCCGGGACCGTGGTAGCTTTCTACCTCGCCTCCGCAGTGGCGGTATGCACAGCGTCGACGCGGCCGGACTCGGGATCGGTGACGGGTATCCGACCCGGATCATGGGTGTGTTGAACGTCAGTGAGGAGTCGCCGTACGATCCGAGCGTCTACGACGATCCGGGCGAGGCGGCCCGCTACGTGGACGAGGAACTGATCGGCGAAGGCGCCGACGTCGTCGACGTCGGCCTCGAGTCGGCGAACAAGCGCTTCGAGGTGCTCTCGGCCGAGGAGGAACTCGAGCGACTCGGCGTCGCCTGCGAGACGATCGATCGCGTGGAGGGCGACGCGGTTTTCTCGATCGAGACCCGGTACCACGAGGTCGCCGACGCGGCCCTCGAGCGGGGGTTCGACATGGTCAACGACATCTGCGGGTTCGCGGATCCGAAGATGCCCGCGGTCTGTGGGGCCCACGACGCCGCGGTCGCGAAGATGGCCAGCCCGCCGGACCTCGAGCGTCCCGGTGCGGTCGAGGAAACCGACTGGACTCGACGAACGTCGTCGGACTGGGCCGAGCGAGCCGACTACGTCGATCAGGTGTACGAGGCGCTGAAACAGAACGGACTGACCGACAAGACGCTCGTCGATCCCGCCTTCGGCGGCTGGAGCGAGGCCCAGACCCTCGAGGACGACCGGGAGACGTTCCGTCGGCTCGCGGAGTTCCGAAACCTCGAGCGGCCGATCCTGGTTTCGATCAACCGGAAGAACTTCCTGGGCGACCTCGTCGGTCGGGAGACCGGAGACCGCCTGCCGGCGAGCCTGGCGGCGACCGCGATGGCGATCGAACGCGGCGCGGACGTCGTCCGGGCCCACGACGTCGCCGAGACGCGGGACGCGGCCGTGATCGCCGACGCGTTCGACGAACGGACCGACTGATCGGTTTCGTCGGCGCCGAGGGATCCTCGACGTTTCGAGCCGGAGGTCGGGTTACGGGATCGGACGTGCCGTCGCCGGCGGCAGTCGACGATAGTCGACCGTTGACGTTCGATCGTTTCGGTTCGATTCCGGCGGGAAACGACGGCTCTCGCCGGATTCCACCGTATTCAGCCGAACTGGTAAGTCAAGAGAAAGCTTATGTCGGAGGCTCCGAAAGGACGTGATGGACGCCGGGCGGTCTCCCGGGTAGGGGTACTTTGGAGGCGACGCCCGGCCCACAACACGGAATTATTGTGGCGTTACGTCGACCAGTGACGAGGCCGGGCTCCTGTCGAACGCACAGACACATACGCCGCCAGCCCGGAGTAGGCGTATGGAGTTCGACGAGTGGGAACCGGTCTACGAGGCGATCCGTCGCGAGTTCGGCTACGACCGCGGCGACGACGAGCACGCGCGGGACGTCCTCGCCTCGCTTGCGGAACCGTTCGACCTCGAGCGCCTCGACGCAGCCGACGGAGCGACCGTCGCGATCGCAGGAGCCGGTCCGACCCTCGCGACCGAACTCGAGGACGCCCGCGAGGCCGACGTCGTTTTCGCCGCCTCGACGGCCGCCGACACTCTCCTCGAGGCCGGCGTCGACGTCGACTGTATGATCACCGATCTCGACAAGAACCCCGATACCGTCGGGCGGCTGACCGAGCGGGAGACGCCGGTCGCGGTCCACGCCCACGGCGACAACGTGGCGCAGCTTCGGGCCGTCGTTCCCGACTGTCGCGGCGAGTGGCTCCTACCGACGACGCAGGTCGCACCCCGGGATTCCGTCCTGAACGTCGGCGGGTTTACCGACGGCGACCGGGCGGCCTTCCTCGCGGATCACCTCGGGGCCGCCCGCCTCCGGTTCGTCGGCTGGGCGTTCGACGATCCGTCCGTCGGCCCGACGAAGGCCCGCAAACTCGAGTGGGCCGAGCGACTGCTGTACTGGCTCGAGCGCCGACGGGGGGATCGGTTCGGCGTGCTGGACGGACGGCGAGCGAGTATCGATACGACGCCGCTCCCGATCGAGTGATACGGATTGCTGTAACGATGTACCGGCGCAACCGCCGTACGGGTCGCGGTTGCGCCGGTAATGACGTACAGGAAACCGTATGAGCCCCTCATCGCCACCCCCTCCCGGAGGTTCCGCTACCGGCTGTCGATACCGCACCGCGAGTACCTCTCCTGTCCTTCCGTATCAGAAATCCTTATTATGGTTGCCGATAGACGTTCTCCCGAATAGTGGCAGCGAGACGGGCTAGACGGCGACGATAACCGAAACCGACGGTCTCCAGGGCAGGTTTCGTTCGAAACGTTATCCTTCATTTTGAGCTACTTTTTAACCGACAAGAAAGCTTATGCCGGGATGCTCAACTTATGGAATTATGTCATCAGACACTTCGGTGCAGAACGACACTTCCGGGAGCCGGGACGATCGGCTTCCGAATCTGGTTACGATCGTCGGCCGCGGCGTGCCCTCGAGCTTCGAGATCGCGGTCGACGGCGAGATCGAGATGCTCGCGGACGATCCCGTCGCGGAAGGGACGGTCGTCTCGGGCGGCGTCGCGGAAGGAACGATCGAGGTCGGCGTGCAGCGGTTTCGCTTCTCGGGCCAGATGGCTAACGTGCACGTCGTCGACTGGAACGGCGTCGAGATGTCCGATTCGGCGAGCACCCCGGAGGTACACGTCGATTACGGGATCTCGTCCCGGTAGCGCGACCCGCGTCCGGTACCCGCAGCTAGCGATCTCTGCACCGAGGAATCTCCGATCCGTTTTTCAGCACCTCGTCGTGCCGGCTACGGGTCCGGTCCGCTCCTCGATTTTGCCGTAGCGACGGCTCTCGTCAGCTATTTTATCGATCCGGTGCGAGCGCCTCCATCGTCGCCTCGATCTCCGCGCGGTCGGCGCCGCGGGGGAACCCGATCGCGAGGTCGTCGACGCCGTCGATCGCTTCGAACTTCTCGAGTTCCTCGCGGGCGCGCTCCGGGGTGCCCGAGGCACCGAGATCGTCGAGCAACGCGTCGGGAATCCGCTCGACGGCGCGCTCTTGCTCGCCGCTGGCCCACGCGGCGGCGATCTCGTTCGCCGCCTCCTCGTACCCCTGTCGGGCGAGCGACTCCCGGTAGTAGGTTCCCATCGCCCCGACGTAGAACGCCAGGTGCTGGCGGGCGAGGTCGCGGGCGCGGTCGCCGTCCTCGAGCGCACACGCCGTTACCGAGAGCGTGACGCGGACGTCCTCGGGGTCGCGGTCGCCGAGTTCCATCCCGCGCCGGAGGTCCTCGAGGCGCTCTTCGAGCCCGTCGGGAGTGAAGACGATCGCGTGCCAGCCGTCGGCGAACCGGCCCGCGAGTTCGACCGACTTCGGTCCCATCCCCGCGGCGTCGATCGGGACGGGTTCGGACGGGGGATCACAGCGGAGCCGAAACCCCGCCAGCGAGAAGATATCGCCGTCGTAGTTGACGGGGTCTCCGCTCATCACCGCGCGCATGATCTCGAGGTACTCGCGGGTCCGCCGGAGGGGGCGGTCGAACTCGACGCCGTGCCAGCCCTCGATGACGGCGGGGCCACTCGGCGCAATCCCCGCCCGGAGCCGTCCGTCGGCGACCTCCTGGAGGGTCGTCATCGTCTGGCCGAGCAGCGCCGGCGACCGCGAGTAGACGTTGACGATACTCGGTCCGATGCCGATCTCGTCGGTCTCGCGGGCCATCGTGGTCAGAACGGTGACCGCGTCCCGGCCCCAGGTTTCGGGGAGCCAGGCGTACTCGTAGCCGCGGGACTCGCCGAGTACTGCGAGGTCGACGAACGAGTCGACCGAGGGCTGTGCTGCGACCGGAAGGTGAAGGCTTCTGTCTGTCATCGGAATCACGCTGTCGACCCCCGACGCGTCGACCGCGGGTCGATCGGGGAGTCGTGACGGGAGACGGATCGGATGTACACAATCAACTCTCTTAACGTTTCCTCCGACCGTCCAGACCGCCCTAGGACGAAATATCACCCGATAGAGCCTCCCTGAAGCAGCTACTCGAGTTGTCGCTTCGGGAGTAAGTCCTATACACGGCGGAGCCGTACCCTCCGGTATATGGAGGACGTCGGTTCTCCGACGACGCGTCGGAGAGTGCTTGCGGGGACCGCCACCGGTATCGCCGGCTCGCTCGCCGGCTGTACGGAGAGGCTCTGGTCACGGGCCGAGAACCCCGGACCTGATCAGGTTTCGCTGACGATCAAGGCGGTGCCCGCGGACGACGACCTCGTCGCCGCGAAGATCGCGAGCCAGCTCCGGGAAAACCTCGAGCGGGCCGGGATCGACGCGACGTTCGAGCCGATCGCCAAGGCCGAACTGTACCGCGAGGTCCTGCTCGAGGGCGAGTACGACGTCTTCGTCGCCAGACACGACGGGATCGACGAGTACGACGCGCTTCGCGGGCTGTTGCACTCCCGGTACGCCACCGAAGCGGGCTGGCAGAACCCGTTTCAGTTCTCGGACGTTACCGCAGACGACCTGCTCGAGAGCCAGCTTACCGCCACGAACGGAGACCGCGAGGGGGTGCTCTCGGAGCTGTTCGAACATCTCTCCGAGACGGTGCCGTACACGACCGTCGCCTTTCCGTCACGGATCGGTGCCGTCGGAGCGACGCTGTCCGAGACCGTTTCGGGCCCGCCGTACCGACCGATCGACTACCTCGAGATCCTCTCGGAGCCGTCCGCCGAGGGGCCGTGGGACCGTCCGCTCGAGGTCGGCGTCTTCGGCGAGGCGCTCACCAACCGGCTGAACCCGATCGTCGTCGACTCCAACCGGATTCCCGCGCTGCTGGCGCTGCTGTACGATCCGCTGGTCCACGAAACCGACGACGGGCCGATCCCCTGGCTCGCCGAGGACGTCGAGTGGGGCGGCGGATCGCTGCTCGAGGCGACGGTCACCCTGCGGGACGACCAGCGCTGGCACGACGGAGAGCCCCTCGACGCGGAGGACGTCGCTTTCACCCACCGGTTTCTCCGGGACACGTCGCTCGGCGACACCGAGAGCGGGGTTCCCGCACCCCGCTACCGGGGTCAGCAGAGCCTCGTCGAGAGCGTCGAGCCCACCGGATCCCGGACGGTCGAGTTCTCGTTTCGAACCGCGAACCGAGAGACGGCGGTCCGAGCGTTCCGGATTCCGGTGTTACCCGCCCACGTCTGGGAACCGCGATCGGCCGTCGTCGGCGAGCGCCGGACCGAGGCCCTCGTCGACGACAACGAGGAGCCGGTCGGATCGGGGCTGTTCGAGCTCGCGGACGTCACCACCGACGCCGAGGTCGAACTCGTGCCGTTTACCGACCACGTCTTCTACGACGCCGACGACCGGCCCGCGGTCCTCGAGGAGTTTCCACAGTTCGACGGGATCAGGTTCGTTGTCGCCCCGAACTCGGGTGCGGTCGTCGACCTGCTCGAGAACGAGGAGATCGACCTCACCGGAACTCCGCTCCCGGCCGACGCAACCGGGAGGGTCAGCGAACTGCCGGGTCGGTCCGTGCTGACCACGCAGACCGACGAGTTCTACATGATCGGCTACAACAGCCACCACGAACAGCTCGGCAACCCCCACTTCCGCCGGCTCCTCTCGCGGCTGCTCGACCGCGAGCACGCCGCCGCCGAACTGTTCGACGGGTTCGCGGAGCCGGCTCGAGCGCGCAGCTCGCTGTTCGGCGTCCGCGAGAGCGAGTTCGGCGACGAAGAAACCGAACTCACCGCGTTTCCGGGTTCGGACGGCGAGGTCGACGTCGATCAGGCGCGGTCCCTCTTTGAAGCGGAGAACTACCGGTACGAGGACGGCGTCCTGCTCGAGTAACCGGCGGGACGACCGACCGGGCGGTATGTGACCGACGGGACGACCGGCCAGGCGGTATGTGACCGACGGGACGACCGACCGGGCCGTATTAATGTCTCCCGCGTCGTACGTATCCCGTATGACCCTCGCCCAGGTCGTCCTCGAACTCGCGCTCGTCGTGACGACGATGCTCGTCACGGCGACGCTGGTGTTCGTCGGACCCCGCCGTCTCGTGGACGCGATTCGGGGCTACCGGTGGCGACTCGAGGCCTGTCTGCTCCCGATCGCCGCGCTTGGGATCGTCCTCGCGCTGCGGTGGTCGACCCGGGACGTCGTCATGCGCCTCGAGCGTCGGGTAATCGGGCACAACATCACCCACACGCTGTTTGCCCTGGAACAGCGGCTGCTCGGCGAGACGCCGGTCGTCCTCCTCCAGTCGATCCAGACCGAGGCGCTGACCGAGTTCTTCGTCTTCATCTACATCTACGGCTACGCATTCCTGTTGCTGTTCCCGATCGTCGCCTACTTCGCGCTCGAGGAGATGGAGGAGCTGTCGACGCTGCTGCTGGCGTTTACCGCCAACTATGGGATCGGGCTGCTGTGTTACATCGTCTTTATCGCCTACGGCCCCCGGAACTTCGACCCGCTGGTGTTCGAACCGCTGCTGTACGACGCCTTCCCGCAGTCGCGGACGCTCACGAACCAGGTCAACCAGAACACGAACGTCTTCCCGTCGCTGCACACGTCGCTGTCGATGACCGTCTTCTTCCTGGCCTGGCTGACCCGCGACCGGTACCCGCTTTGGGTTCCGCTGTCGGGCTTTCTCGCCGTCAGCGTTGCGATCTCGACGATGTATCTGGGCATCCACTGGTTCCTCGACGTCGTCGCGGGAACCGTCCTCGCCCTGGTCAGCGTCTACATCGGCGTCAACTACACCGTCGAGGGGATCGTCTCCACCGGCCGCCGGTACCTCGGCCGGCGGTTCGATCGGATCGGGGAGCCGGGAGGCGAGTGAGCCCCAACGGAGTAGGGCCCGAAACTTTGCCCCCCGCTTCCGTCGACTCCGGCATGATCGTCCACTGGCACCGCAACGACTTGCGAGGCGCCGATAACCGCGGCCTCGCTCGAGCGGCCCGGGCCGACCGGGTCGTTCCCCTGTTCGTCCTCGATCCGACGATCCTCGAGCACGCGTCGCCGATCCGGGTCGCCTGTCTCCGCGAGGCCCTCGCCGACCTCCGGGGGTGGTACCGCGACCGCGGCGCCGATCTCCTCGTCCGCCGCGGGGCGGCGAGCGACGTGGTTCCCGCCGTCGCAGCCGAGCGCGACGCGCCTCGAGTCGTCTGGAACGAGGACTACAGCGGGCTCGCCGCCGAGCGCGACGAGGCGGTCCGGACGGCCCTCGAGGAGTCGGGGATCGACCACGAGTCGGTTACGGACGGCCTCCACCACGAGCCGGGGTCGATCTCCCCGAACGAGGGCGACCACTACTCGGTGTTCTCGTACTTCTGGAAGAAGTGGCGCGACCGGGAGAAGGCCGATCCCGAGCCCGAACCGGACGCCGACGCCCTCGCCGCCCTCGAGACCGAGGCCGACCCGATCCCCTCGCTCGCGGAACTCGGGTTCGACGAACCCGACGCCGCCCCCCCGACGGTGAGCCGCGACGCAGCACGGGACCGACTCGAGACGTTCCGTTCGGACGCGATCTACCGGTACGCGGACGAACGTGACGTCCCCGCCGCGGGATCGACGTCCCGGCTCTCGACGCACCTCAAGTGGGGGACGATCGGTCCCCGGGAGGTGTACGCCGAAACGGAGCGGGCGCTCGAAGACGCGGCGAGCGACGGCGACCGCGAGAGCGTCGTCGCGTTTCGCCGTCAGCTGGCGTTCCGGGAGTTCTACGTCCACGTGCTGGCGTTCAACCCCGAGACCGTCACGGAGGATTTCGGCGGCTACGAGAACGCCCTCGAGTGGCGAAACGACCCCGAGGAGCTCGCCGCCTGGAAGGCCAGCGAGACCGGGTATCCGATCGTCGACGCCGGGATGCGCCAGCTCCGAACTGAGGGGTGGGTCCACAACCGCGTTCGGATGCTCGTCGCCTCGTTTCTGACGAAGGATCTGCTGGTCGACTGGCGCGAGGGCTACGACTGGTACCGACGCCACCTCGCGGACCACGAGACCGCGAGCGACGTCGCCGGCTGGCAGTGGGCGTCCTCGACCGGAGCGGACGCCCAGCCGTACTTCCGGGTGTTCAACCCGACGAAACAGTGCCGGGAGTACGATCCCGACGCGACGTACGTTCGGAAGTACGTCCCCGAACTCGAGGACGTTCCGGCCGCTCGGATCCACGAGTGGCCCGACCTCACGCCCGAGGAGCGAGCCGAACTCGCTCCGGACTACCCCGATCCGATCGTCGATCACGCGAGCAGGCGGGAGGCGGCGATCGGGGCGTTCGAACGCGCCCGCGGGGAGGCGTAGGCGGGCCGTACCGGGCCGTTGTCAGAAACGTACACGGACCACTACCCTTATCGGCAGGTGTCTGGTACTGCTCGTATGACCGCTCCGAGCGATCCGTCGGCGGCCGACGGAGCGGAGTATCCGATACGGGCGATCATCGAGGCAGTCGCCAGACACGAGGGGGTCGACGTGACGGCGATCGAGCCGCCGGCCTATGAACCGCTGTACGCCGTCGTCGATCCCGAGGCGCTCGACGCGCTGTTTCGAGGCGCCCCCTCGACCGAACTGTCGCTCTCCTTCGAGTACGCCGGGTACGACGTCACCGTCTCCGGTACCGGTCGGGTCGACGTGACCGATCCGTCGACTGGAGAGGCGGTCGTTCGCCGATTCCGTGAATGAGCCCGCTACTCCTGCTCGCCGATCGCGACCGTCCGCCCCGTCTCGCTCGAGCGGTAGATCCCGTCGATCACCCGCTGGACGGAAAGCGCCTGCTGGACGCTCTCGTTGCCGACCTCGCCGGCCGCGATCGAGTCGAAGAACGTCCGCTGTTCCTCCGTGTGCGTATCGTTCTGTCGCGTCTCGATCGACGTATCCTCGAGGTGGTCCGAGCCGGCCGTGCTCGCCGAGTGGATCGAGAGGTCGCCGTCGAGGAGGTCGAACACGGCCGCTGAGTCGGTTCCCCGAACGACGAACTCGTTGTTCTCCGGCCGGTTGGTCGCCCAGGCGACCTCGAGCGAGATCGACCGGTCGTCCGCGGTCCGGATGAACGCGCTGGCGGAGTCGTCGACGTCGAAGCCGGCCGGCCCCGCGTCGTCGCCCCACATCTCCAGGTAGGCGTACTCCTCTCGAGAGCCGAACTCGCCGCGGGTGACCCCGGTTACCTCCGCGACGGCTGGATCGCCGAGCAGGTGCAGTGCGAGGTCGATGGCGTGGACGCCGAGATCGATCAGCGCGCCGCCGCCGGCGATCTGGCGTCGAGTGAACCACGAGCCGCGTCCCGGAATCCCCCGTCGGCGAACGTAGTTCGCCTCGATGTGTGTCACGTCGCCGAGTTCGCCCCGTTCGATCCGGTTCCTGACGATCCGAACCGTGTTCGCGAACCGGTTGTTGAAACCGACCATGCAGTAGCCGTCGCTGTCGGCCGCGGCGCTCGCGATCCGTTCGGCGCTCTCGATGGAGTGGGCCAGCGGTTTCTCGAGGAGGACGTGCAGGCCCCGATCGAAGGCGTCGACCGCGTACTCCTCGTGGTACTTGTTCGGCGTCGTGACGATGACGGCGTCGACGGCGTCGTACAGTTCGTGGTGATCGTCGTAGACGTCGACGTCGTACCGACGGGCGAAACGGGTTCGCGCGTCGGCCGCGACGTCCATCCCGCCGACCAGGGGAACGTCGAGCTCGAGGAGCCGTTCGGCGTGGTAGCGACCGATGTTCCCGAGTCCGACGATACCGGTTCTGATGTCGCCTCGTTGTGTTGTCATGTGGGCATACGTTGTGGGTGTGGTGGTTCGATCGGCGGTTCGAATCCGGGGGTTCGTTCGGAGCTTCGTATTCGATTTCCTTTGTTCCGTCGTTCGTTCACTGACGCCTCCCGTGACACGAACGCGTTTCGTTGTGTCTACTGGTAGCTATTCTCGATGTAGGTGAGTCTATCGGCCCATTACCCCCAGCGGGTTACGACCGAAACTGTCGAACGAGTACCAGATCCGGCTCAGTCTTCGGCTTCCGTCGGGGCCGTCCCCGGCTCCGATCCGGACCGGTCGGCGATTCCGTGAACGAGCGCCTCGCCGCCCGCCGTGTCGAACAGGTGGATCTTCGAGCCGTCGAGGACGACCTCGATACGCTCGTCCTCCCGGACGTCGGTGTCCGGCGAGACGCTCATCAGGAGCTGGTCGGGCGAAGCGAGCGCATCCTCCTCCATCGAACGCTGTGCTCCCTCGGCGAGCATGAGGTAGACGAAGATCTCGTCGCCCATCGGCTCGAGCACGTCGGTCGTCACCTCGATCCCCTTCGTCGGCCGGGTGAGATCGTCGGCCGCCCTCGCGAGGTGGACGTCTTCGGGCCGGACCCCGAGTGTGACGTCGTCGCCGTCGCCGACGCCAGGGACTGCCGCGGGGTCGAACTCGAGATCGAAGTTCTTCGTCTCGAGACCGTCGGCGACGACTTCGCCCTGCACGAAGTTCATCGACGGTGAGCCGATGAAGCCGGCGACGAACAGGTTCGTAGGCTCGTTGTAACAGGTAAGCGGCGGATCGATCTGCTGGAGTCTGCCCCCGTCGATCACCGCGATCCGATCGGACATCGTCATCGCCTCCGCCTGGTCGTGGGTGACGTAGATGATCGTCGTATCCAGCTCCCGGTGAAGTCGCTGAAGTTCGGTTCGCATGTGCACCCGCAGTTTCGCGTCCAGGTTCGCAAGCGGCTCGTCCATCAGGAAGACGTCCGGATTGCGGACGATCGCGCGGGCGATCGCGACCCGCTGGCGCTGGCCGCCGGACATCTCGTCGGGCATCCGCTCGAGCATCCCCTCGAGCTGGACGATGTCGGCGGCCTCCTCGACGCGGCGTTCGACCTCTTCGTCGTCGAACGTCCGCAGGCGGAGGCCGAAGGAGATGTTGTCGAAGACGTTCATGTGGGGGAACAGCGCGATGTTCTGGAAGACCATCGCGACGCCCCGATCCTTGGGTGCGAGGTTCGTAACGTCGGTGTCGCCGATGAAGACCTTCCCCTCGGAGGGCTGGGTCAGTCCGGCGATGGTCTCCATCGTCGTCGACTTCCCGCAGCCGGAAGGGCCGACGAGACAGACGAACTCTCCGTCCTCGATCTCGACGTTCATGTCGTCGACGGCGACGACGTCTTCGTAGCGTTTCGTGACGTGTTCGAGTCGTACTCGTGCCATAGTGTGTTACTCCTTGAGTGCGCCCGCGGTGAGCCCGCTGACGATCTTCTCCTGGGCCACAATCACGAGGATCGCGACCGGGAGCACGCCGATGATGCTCGCGGCGGCCATCAGGTTGAACAGGATCTCGTACTGGCCCTGGTAACCCAGAATGCCCTCGAGGATCGGCGCCCAGTTCTCCGGCTCGCCGTCGGTCATCAGATACGAAAAAAAGAACTCGTTGTACACCGCGATGAACGTCAACACGCCAGCGGTCGCGACGCCCGGGGCCGACAGCGGGATGATGACCCGGAACAGCGCGCCCAGGCGGGTCGTCCCCTCGACCCGGGCGGCGTCCTCGAGGCCGTCGGGAATCTGGGCGTAGAACGTCGTGAGGATGAAGATCGCCAGCGGCATGAAGATCGCCGAGATCGGCATCACCATCGCCCCCGGCGTGTTGTACAGCGTCCCGTCGCTCATCACCGGCTCGAGGATCTCGACGGGGGTGTTGAACAGGTCGTTCAGCGGGATGAAAAACGCCGCCGGCGGGAAGAAGGAGACGAGCAGGACGAGCAACATTAGCGGCGTCTTCCCCGGGAACTCGAGGCGCCCGAAGGCGTAGCCCGCGAGGCTGGCGACGACTAACACGAGGACCGTCGAGGCCGTCGCGATGACGAAGCTGTTGAACATGTACCAGTGGAACGGCAGGGTCTGGAACACCTCGACGAACGCGCCGGGGTTGAACCCGTTGGGCGTGAAGACGATGTCCTGGAGCTGTCCCTCCGGCGTGAGCGCGACCATCAGCAGCCAGTAGAAGGGAAACAGTGTCGTAAAGAGGAAGAAGATCGCCGCGACGTAGAACATCGCCCGGTAGACGCGCTGGGGGTTCTGGATCGAGCGGTCGACCCACCGGGAGAACGGGCCGCGGTCGAGTTCGGCGTCCCCGCCGGCCCCGAGGGTCGTGCCGCCGTCGGCGAGCCGATTCGGCGCTCGCCCGCCGTCCGGAGCCGGGACGCGGCGACGCGATTCTCCGCGTCCCTCGCCGGAGCCGGCGCCGTCCTCGCTCGCTTCGGGATCGGTTCCGCCGCCTCGAGTCGTATCGCGGTCGTTCGATCTCATCAGTAGAATCCCGCCTCCGTGTCCCTGAACAGGGCGATGTACACCGAGATGAACAGCCCGATCACCAGCGCCGTCATGAACGCCACGGCCGCCGCGGTGCCGAAGATGCGCGTCCCGCCGAACATCGCCTCGACGACCATGCAGGTCAGCGACGGCACCGTCGTACAGCCGACGCTCGACTCGATCAGTCCGTACACCCGCATCGCGTCCATCGTCCGGAACAGCATCGCGACCAGCAGGGCGGGAAGGATCAGCGGCAGCGTGATCAGCTTGAACCGCTGCCACGGCGAGGCACCGGCGACCCGGGCGACGTCGTAGAGGCTCCGATCGACGCTCTGGAGTCCGGCGAGGATCAACAGCGCCATGAACGCCGTCGACTTCCAGATGTCGGCGACCAGCACGATGACGAACGCGTCCCCGCTGTCGGCGAGCGGGTTCGGACCGAACAGGCCGAGTCGCTGCATCAGGTCGGTTCCGAAGCCGACCTCCGGCTGGAACAGCAGGAAGAAGATCATCCCCTGGATCACGATGGGGACGGCCCACGGGAGGATGATCGCGACCCGGACCCAGCGCCGACCGCGGAACTCCTGATCCAGGATCAACGCCTGCCCGAAGCCGAACACCGTCTCGAAGAAGACGCTGATGACGGCGAAACCGAGGGTGACGAACAGCGCCTGCTGGAGGAGTGGCACGCCGAAGTCGACGAAGGGAAACGACGCCGACAGCGAGACGTCCATGAACTGCTGGGCCAGCCTGACGTCGCCCGTGAGCACGTCGACGTAGTTCTCGACCCCGACGAAGCCGCCCAGCGTCTCCGCGCCCCGCGTTCGGTCCTCCCGAAGCGACATGACGAACGTCATGAGCAGCGGGTAGAAGGCGATGAAGGCGAGCAACAGGAACGACGGGATCAACAGGAGGTAGGCGTACGCCGCCTCGCTCAGCCCCTCCATCCAGTTGACGACGGCGTTGCCGGTACGTTCGCGCTCGGGCGTCTCGCCGCCGATTCCGGTATCACTGGACATCTTGTTCACCTACGTCGGCCTCGCTGGCCTCGAGTCGGTCCGCCAGATCGCTCATCGCCTCCTCGGGCGACTTCACGCCCCGGTAGGCCCCGTTCACCTCCTGGTAGATGTGCGCCGACTGTTCCGGCCAGATGTCGGTCACGGGTCGCGGAACGGCGTTCTCGCCCGCGATCCGGATGGTCTCGGCGTACTCCGCGACGGGACCGGTCTCCTCGGGATCGACCTCCTCGAGCAGTTCGACGATCGGCGGGATCCAGCCCTGGATCGCGAAGACCGAGAGCATGACCTCCTCGGTGGCGAACGCGTCCATCACCTGGATCGCCTCCTCCTGGTTCTCGCTCGCGGGGTTCAGCGTCAGGTGCCAGCCGCCCAGCGCCGCGGCGGTGCCGCCGACCCCGTCGTACTCGGCCTCGCCCTCCTCGACGCCGTAGGGCATCGGCATCATTCCGACCTGGTCGCCCATCCCCTCGTCGTGGGCGATCGCGATCGAGTATGGCCAGTTGCGGTGCATCACGACGTTGCCGGCCGCGAAGGGACCGCGGGCGTCCTCCTCGGTGTACTGGACGATCGCGGTTGGGGCGATCTGCTCGTACCCCTCGAGGGCGTACTCGTCCTCGGCGCCGCGAACGAACGTTCGCATCATCCGGATCGCCTCGAGGACGGCCTCCTCGTCGACCGTGACCTCGCGGTCGCCCGCCTCGAACAGTTCGTCGAGGCCGCCGAAGTACGCGCCGCCCCAGGTGCTCATCACCTCGTTGAACGTACAGCAGGACAGTCCCTCGTAGGCGGCCGCCTGCGTGGTGAACCCGAAGTCGACCCCGGAGTCGTCGCGGACGTCGGCCGCGACCTCGGAGAACTCCCGCCAGGACATCGGCTCGGTCCCCCAGTCGTCGGTATCGTATCCCGCGTCCTCGGCGAGGTCCTGCCGGAACTGCATCGTTCCGAAGTCGGGAAACAGCGGTAACGCGTGCAGCTCCCCCGTATCAGGGTGACGAGCCGTTTCGACCGCCGCCTCGAGGTAGTCGTTCTCGATCAGGCCGAGGGTGTCACTCGAGAGCCGATCCTCGAGGGGAACCGTCTGCTCGCGCAGGATAAACGGGATCGTCCACCCGCTGTCCATCATGAAGATGTCCGGCTCGGATCGGCCCGCCTGGAGCGCGGACTGCGCGGCGGATCTGCGCTGTTCGGTCTCGTCCGGTCCGGTGCGGACCGCCACGGTGATATCCTCGTCGAGGCCGGCGTCCCAGAGGGCCCGATGCAACTCCCCGTCCGGGTCCATGATGTCCTGAAAGTCGGTGTCGCCGTAGACGACGACCGACCCTTCCTCCGCGCCACGACCGAGACACCCCGCTAGTCCGACCGATCCGACGCCGGCCACCGAGGCCGCCGCGACGAACGATCGGCGGGAGACGCTGTGAGGTGTTGTCCGTTCACACCTGTCTTTCACCATCCCTACTCGGGACCACACTCAGAACCTTAATCGTTGGCGTATAAAGGTCATAATGCGGTGAAAATCTCGACGAACGAATCGTGTAATCGGAGAATACCGTTACGATCGGAGATTCGTTCTCCGCACTCGAGCGGCTACTCCTCGAGTTCGGGCGGCCTGTGTCGGCCGATGTGGATCTCGTGGGCCTCGACGTCCTCGAGGGCGGCGACCCGGCCGCCGACCGTCACCTCCGAGCCGTCCTCGTTCTCGAGGGTGATCGCGGCGACCTCCTCGCTGACCTCGAAGGAGACGTCGATGATCTGGCCCCGAACGACCCGCTGGCCGCCGACGGCGACGTCCCGACCGACGATCGTCGCGTAGAACTCCCCGCCCTCCTCGATGACGTCTTTCACGCAGCGCCGGATCGAGGCGTACTTTCGCGGATAGCTTCGGGGATCCGCGTCCTCGCCGAGGGTCTCCTCGGCGGTCGTCCAGAGCACGGTCCCGAAGAAGCCAGACACCAGAAAGCCGAGCGCCGAGCGGTTGAAGATGACGCCGTAGCGGTCCTTGTCGTCCCGGAGCGCGTCCTGGGTCGCGTAGATGGAGTAGTTGCCGTCGGCGACGGCCAGCACCGGCGTCGTGATTCCGCGTCGCGCACGCGTCGTCGTCGCGATGGCGGTGTAGTCGAAGTCGTCCGGACTCGGAGCCTCGGCGGCCGGCGTCACGATCAGGTCGATGCTCACGCCCCGATCGAGCGCGCCCGAGAGTTCGTCCTCGAAGCGGGTGAGCAGATCGGGCGTCAGCGACAGCGAGAGCTCGTACTCCGCGTCGGCGATGATCTCCTCGAGATACCGTAGGATCGTCGAGCGTGATTTGACGAGCGACACCGCCTCCGTGTCCCGCGCGGGCGCCGTGTACCGGGCCTCGAGCTCGTCGATCATCTGCTCGAGGGACTGTTGGACCTCGTCGAAGGCGTCGGCCGGGTCGATCGCGACGACCTTCATCGGTCGGGACTCGCGCAGCTCGACCAGCCCCCGGTCGCTCAGGCTGCGGACGGTGTCGTAGACCCGGGGCTGGGGAATCTCGGTGCGGTCCGCGATCTCGCTCGCGGTCAGCTGTCCCTGCTCGAGGACGGTCAGGTAGGCGTCGATCTCGTACTCGCCGAGGTTGAACCGATCCCCGACTCGCTCGACGGTCGAGCGAAGCTCGTCTGGTGCCATACTCGGTCGCAGGATTCGGACGGATAAATGATTTATTACAACGCGAGTACTACCGGGTTCGCGAATCGAGTCCTCCGACGGTACAGACGAGGGTCAGAACCCTTAACCACGCCGGCCATGAGTGTGTTGCCATGCTGGCGGTCGCGCAGGCTCCGGAGGAGGACGCCCTCGAGCGAACCAACGAGATACTTCCCGAGGCGATCCCCGAAATCGTTGGCCAACTGCTCCTCGCGGCGATCGTGTTCGTCGTCGGCTGGTACCTCTCGAAGCTCGTCGTTCGACTGACGGGGCGAACCGTCGCGCGTCGCATCGAGCGACCGAGCGTCACCCGAACGGCCCTGCGAGCCGTCAGGTTCTCGGTCCTGTTCGTGACCCTCATCGTCGTCGCCGGCATTCTCGGCGTCGGCGATACGCAGATCCTCCTCTCGGTGACCGTCATCTCGGCGGTGGTCGCGGTCGTGCTCGCGCCGCTGGTCGGCAGCTTCGTCAACGGGCTGTTCGTCCTCGCGGACAGGCCGTACGAGATCGGCGACATGATCGAGATCGTCGACGAGGGCCACACCGGGTTCGTCGAGGACATCACGATCAGGTACACGAAGATCTTCACCGTCCAGAACACCTTCATCGTCATTCCGAACTCCGAGATCCAGCAGCGGGACGTGATCAACTACTCGGCGGAGGACGAGCGAACGCGGCTCTCGCTGGAGTTCGAGATCACCTACGAGAGCGACCTCGAGGCCGCGCGCAGCCACGCCGAGCGGGCGGCCCGGTCGGTCGACGTCGTCATCACCGGCGGGCCCGATATCCGGATCGGAAGCGCGCGCTACGCGGCGGCCCCGATCTGTAACGTCTGCGACTACGCCGACAACGGGATGGTGCTGGAACTGTTCTTCTGGGTTCAACACCCCTACAAACAGGCGGTCGCCCGGTCGGCGGTGCGGGCAGCGGTTCGGGAGCGCTTCGCCGACGCCGACGTCGAGTTCGCCTACCCCCACCGTCACCACGTCTTCGACGGGGACAGCGGGACCGCGAGAGTGGCCGTCGACGGCTCACGGGCGGCCCGTCCGGACGTCGGTTCCCCCGTCGACGCCGATGGCGACGGCGCCAACCCCGACGGGTAGCCGCTACCTCGCGCGGGCACCCTCGACCGTGATGACCTCGCAGTCGAGGTGCGTTCGCAGGTAGCCGTCGATATCCGGGTCGTCGGTAAACCGACGGAAGAGGCGGCGTAGCCGACTCGCCTGTTTGGTTCCGATCACGACGGCGTCGGCCTCCTCGGCGGCGACCTCGTCGAGGATGCTCTCCTCGACGAGAAAACCGGTTCGGACGACGTACCGGGCGTTCTCGATCCGACCGAACGTCGATTCGACGGTCTCCTTGAGGTCGATGCGGCTCACCTTCTTCCCGTTCTGGTAGAGATCGACGTGCAGGATCGTCAGCTCCGCGCCGCGCTCGCGAGCCACCTCGATCGCGCGTTCGAGGGTTCGTCTGGAGTGTTTCGACAGGGGGTATCGGACGGGGACCACGACCAGCGTCATCACACAATCGAACGCTATCCGCCCGGGTAAACCTTTCAGTTGGGACAGTTCTGCACGCCAATTTTTCACACGGAAGGGACTGACTTGCACGCGTTCGGAGAGACAGTCCTTTACTCCGAGCGCCACTACCGGCCGGTATGGAAACGAGGTCGACCGCCGACGGTGACACCGTCTACGTCTCGGAGACGGACGGCGACAGAGGATCCAAGGGACCGTTTCTCGTCGCCTACGAGTCGCCCGAGGCGCGGCGACGGTACGGCTGGTTCTGTACCAACTGCGAGAGCTTCGACAACGCGATGGACTCGATGGGCCGAATCCAGTGTAACCGATGCGGGAACTTCCGAAAGCCGACCGAGTGGGACGCGGCCCACGAGTAACCGCGTGTGACCCGAACGGCGACGTGCCACGCCCGGCGACTACCGACGACAATCGGGGCTTACTGTCGTTCGACCCGACAGTCGGTTTGCACTCGTTGTTCGATCGTCGAGATTAGTTCGCGGTTTTTCGCTCTCGAGGCGGATGCATGTGCCAGACCTAGATTTATGAGGGTGGGTCACATACTTTGTACTGAATGGGACCTGTTAACATGCGTCTCGTCGAACAGGCCAAGTCGATTTTCGCCGACCTGGGCTACACCGTCGAGGGTACCGGCCCAGTGTTCCGTGCCGAACGAAAGTGGAAGGTCGTCCACGTCAATCCAGTCCTCGAGCCCGGAGAGCTTCCGGCGGCGGCGGGGCAGTTCCACTGTTTCGTCGCCCGACCGGAGGACGCCGACGCGCTCGAGCGCGAACTCGAGCGCACGAACCCGAGCTACGAGTGGGCGATCATCGTCGTCGACGGCGACGACTATCAGGTCGAACGGGTCCCGCCGGGACCGCGCATCTCCGCCTGATCCCCGCGTCCGTCCTTCTTCCGAGCGACGTTACTCCAGCGCCCCGCGCGTCGCGGTCACGCCGGCGCCGGGGTCGACGTCCGCCCCCATCGACTCGAGGACGTCGCCCAGCGCCGTCACCGCATAGATCACGTTCTTGGGCCGCGCGGAGTGACCCATACAGCCGATACGGAAGATTTCGCCGTCCAGATCGCCGAGCCCGCTCGCGACCTCGAGGTCGTAGCGCTCGAGCAACTCGGCACAGACCTCGCCGTCGTCGATCCCCTCCGGAACTCTGACGGCGTTCAGGCTCGGCAGCCAGTACTCGTCGGGCGCGTTCATCTCCAGCCCCATCCCCTCGACGCCGGCTTTCAGCGCGCCGGCCAGGCGCTCGTGGCGCTCCCAGCGCTCCTCGATCCCCTCCTCGGCGACCAGCCGCAGCGCCTCCCGCAGCGCGTAGACGTTCGTGACGGGTGCGGTGTGGTGGTACGCGCGCTCGTCGCCCCAGTACCCCTCGAGCAGGGAGAGATCGAGGTACCACGACCGGGGCTCTTCCTCGCGCGAGAGGACCTTCTCCATCGCCTCGTCCGAGAGCGTCAACGGACTCGCACCCGGCGGACAGGAGAGACACTTCTGCGGGCCGGAGTAGGCGACGTCGACGTTCCACTCGTCGACGCGGAGTTCGACCCCGCCCAGCGAGGTGACGGTGTCGGCGATCACCAGCGCGTCGTGGTCGTGGGCCGCCGCCGTCAGCTCGCCGACGTCGGGCTGGAGCACGCCCGTGCTCGTCTCGGCGTGGACGAACCCGAAGACGTTGGGATCGTGTTCGGCCAGCGCGTCCGAGACGGCCGCCGGCTCGAGGGGCTCGCCCCACGGCGCGTCGACTTCGACGACCTTGCCGCCGGCGCGGCGGGCCATCGAGGCCATTCGCCCGCCGAAGTAGCCGTTCGTGGGAACGAGCATCGTGTCGCCGGGTTCGACGACGTTGCCGATCGCCGCCTCCATCGCGGCCGAACCGGTCCCCGAGACGGGGATCGTCCACCGGTTGTCGGTCCGGAACGCGTACCGCAACAGCTCCTGGACCTCGTTCATGATTTCGACGAACGAGGGATCGAGGTGGCCGACGAGCGGGGTGCTCATCGCCCGCAACACGCGCGGGTGGACATCGCTGGGACCCGGGCCCATCAGCGTCCGGTTCGGCGGCGTCAGTTCGTCGATCTCGGTGACGTCGATCGAATCGTCGGAACCGTTCATACCACCTCCTCCGGTGGGGATCTCAAAAGCGTTGACGAACCGTCCGCGAGGTGGTGGAGACCGTCGCGGCTGCCGTCGTCTTGCTATCACCGACCATACATTGAATAGTCACAGCGGTGTACGATTACGAGCAATGGTATTCAAGAAGATCACGCTGATCGGCACGAGTACGGAGAGCTTCGACGACGCCGCGGACGACGCGATCGACCGCGCGGAGAACACCCTCCAGAACGTCTACTGGGTCGAAGTCGATGAACTCGGCGTCGAGATCGCAAGCGCCGAGAACCGGGAGTACCAGGCCGAAGTAACCGTCGCGTTCGAACTCGAGGAGTAGCTACGTCCGGAACGACTCGCCACAGCCACACTCGCTGACGACGTTCGGGTTCTCGACGTGGAACCCCTCGGCCTGCAGTCCGCTCTCGTAATCGAGGATACTTCCCTCAATGTACTTGAGACTCGCCGGATCGACGAACACTCGTAGCTCGTGGTGTTCGTAGATCGTGTCGTCGTCGTCGGGCGCGTCGTCGAAGCGCATCCCGTAGGACAGCCCCGCACAGCCACCCTGCTGGACGAACAGCCGAAGGCCGGCCTCGTTGTCGTCGAGTCCCTCGCCCTCGAGCAGGGACAGCGCCTGCTCGGCTGCCGACTCGGTTACCTCGATCTCGGGACGCGTGTCCGCGTTCGCGCCGTCCACACTGTCGGTGCTCATGTACGTTCCTTCCCGCGCAACGATGTTAACCTTGACGCCGAATCCGGCGTCCGAGAGCAGAACCGGTTCGCACGGCTCCGGGACCGTTGGCGACCGCTGATACCCCGTTCTCGCCCTACACGCGCGGGCGCTGCTGAACCGACCGATAGTACGTCCCGAACAGCCGTTCGTCGTTCGCCGAGAGTTCGACGTCGTTCTCGGCGAGCAGCTCGAGCATCCGTTCGAGCTCGCACTCGTACCACATCGAGAGCAGTCGAACGTTCTTTTGTGCGTAGTCGTAGTTCCGCTCGAGGACGCGTGCATCGGTCGGATCGACCTGACACGGCTCCATTTCCTCTGGTACTCCGTTCCGCAGCTACGTAAATCCAATTACAGATTAGTGACGTGTATCGACGGTGCCTACCGCACGTAGGATCGGGCTACGCGTCCCGCTCCCGATCGAGTCGGAGCCGAACGCTCTCGGCGTGTGCTTCGAGGCCCTCCGCGTCGGCGAGGGTCGTCACCGTCTCGCCGAGATCGGCCAGTCCCTCGGCCGAGAGGCGCTGGACGGTCGTCGACCGAAGGAACGTCTCGACCGAGAGTCCGCCGGTGATCCGCGCGGACCCGTTCGTCGGCAGGACGTGGTTCGTTCCGCTCGCGTAGTCGCCTGCCGCGACCGGCGTCTCCGGCCCCAGGAAGACGCTGCCCGCGCTGTCGATCCGCTCGAGGATCGACTCGTCGTCGTCGGCGACGATCGAGAGGTGTTCGGGCGCGTACGACTCGGTGAAGAGGATCGCCTCGCTCATCGACCGGGCGAGAAGAACGCCGCTGGCGTCGTTCGAGAGCGCGTCTCGGATCACGTCTTCGCGCTCGCGCGCGCTCGCCTGCTCGTCGACGGCGCGGGCCACGCCCTCGGCGACGGTCTCGTCGTCGGTGACGGCTACGACCGACGCGTTCGGGTCGTGCTCGGCCTGGGCGACCAGTTCGCTCGCGACGAGTTCCGGGTCGGCCGTCCCGTCGGCGACGACGACGACCTCGCTCGGTCCCGCGAGGAAGTCGATCTCGACGTCGCCCCGAACTTCGGCTTTGGCCGCCGTCACCCACTTGTTCCCCGGGCCGACGACCTTCTGGACGCTCGTGATCGTCTCGGTTCCGTACGCAAGCCCCGCGACGGCCTGTGCGCCGCCGACGCTGAAGACCTCGTCCGCGCCCGCGACGTGGATCGCCGCCAGCGTTGCCGGATTCAACTCCTCGGCGGGCGGCGTCACGACGACGACGTGGTCGACCCCCGTGACGACCGCGGGGACGACACCCATGATCGCACTCGAGGGGTAGGCCGCCGAGCCGCCGGGGACGTAGACCCCGACCCGCTCGAGGGGACGAAAGCGCCGTCCGAGTTCCCGTCCGTCGCCGAACTCCTCGCGCCAGTCCTCGGGTAGCTGGGCCTCGTGGAACTCTCGGACGTTCGCCGCAGCCGTCTCGATGGCCTCGAGCAGTTCGTCGTCGACCGCCTCGACGGCCCGCTCGCAGTCGTCCGTGATCTCGAGGTTCCCGACCTCGACGCCGTCGAACTCGCTCGTGAACTCGCGAACGGCGACGTCACCCTCCTCTCGAACGCTGTCGACGATCTCCCGGACGTCCCCGCTGACGGCCTCGATTCCGGCGTCGCGCTCGAAGAACGCGACCCGGTCTCCCGGTCCGAGATCGGCGATCTCCCGCATCTCGACTGTCATGTCCCGTCCTTTGCGCGGCGCTCGAAAAACGGTTTCCATCACGACTCCGAGCGCTCGATCGACCAGATCCCGGTCGCGTCGAGAGTCGCCCGGACGAAGAGATAGACCAGCAACGCGAACCCGACGACCGCAAACGGCGCCTGGAGCACGTCCGCGACGCCCCGACCGAACAGCAGCTGGCTGAACCCGCGAACGAAAAAACTCAGGACGACGAGCCCGAGTGCGACGAGAGCGAGTCTGACGAACCCCGAACGATCCATGCGCAATCGTACGGCTCGTTCCCGCTAAATCGTACCGATCCTCGTTCAGGCTGGACGGGATGGACAAGCTTGGTATCGGACGGTGCCCGGCTCGAGATCGGCATTCGAGGTCGGTCTCGAGTCGGTCTTGCCGTCCCGTGTACGTTTCGCTGATTCTCCTCCGAAGCGCGCTCGCTCGAGAGCGGGACGGTCTCTCGATCCCTGTGACTCGCCCGCTCGGGAACGACCAACGTGGCCCACTCGCCGATCGAGACGACGGCCTTATATATACACCGGGCACTCGTCACTAATGCGAACGACGTGGCGCACCTGCCGCGTTCCCTCCGGCCGAATCCCGGCGCGGAGGCAGGCGCTCCATCCCGACCCGACCGCTCCCATACGGGCGCGGTATTTGACTTCGATGGCTACGATCGATCCCGTTCCGGATGCGAGTTCCGGACGATTCGATCCGACGGCCTTAAGTACATACGGGGATTCGGATGGAACGCAATCGAGAACCCGACGGCGCCGCTCGAGGCCTCGTCGGCTCGGACGTACCGACTCGAGCTTCGAAGGGGTTAAGTACTCCTCGGCGCTTATGAATACGTCCGAAGGAAATGAGGATCCTACCCCTGCGGTCCGCCGTACAGATGGGATCTGATGTGAGCCTTGGTAGTTCGGTGACGCCCGATCGGTCCACGATCGCGGTCGAACCGAACTGGACCCATTCAAG
>NZ_JBLRWX010000032.1:0-35497 GCF_047921035.1 Natronococcus sp. | reverse complement strand
GCGGTTGCGCCGGTAATGACTTACAGTAAACCGTATGAGTCGGGGTAGCGTTATCTCCCGTCCGCACGAAGCTATCGACACGCGTGTCCGCTCACCTATCTCTGCTCGGGGCCACTGACCCGGCTACCACCGTTTTCGTTCTCCTGGCGCTCCTCCTGGCCGGCGCCGTCACCGGGATCGCCGGCTTCGGGTTCGCACTCGTCGGGACGGCGATACTGGCGACGATCGTCGACCCCTCGGTCGCCGTCGTCCTCATGATCGTCCCGATTCTCGCGACGAACGTTTCGCTGCTCGGCGAACTCGAGCCGCGGGACGTCCGCACGTGTGGCCGGCGGTTCTTTCCGTACGTCGTCGCGACGCTCGTCGGGACGATTATCGGAATGGCCGCGCTCGAGTCGATCCCGACGGAGCCGCTGCTGGTCGCGCTCGGTGTGGTAACGCTCTCGTACGTCGGCGTGACACAGCGAACGATCCCGGTTCCGGGGCTCGGCGCGGTCAAACACCACTGTTTCGTCGAACGAACGGGAATGATGGTCGCGCTGGGCGGCGTCTCCGGGCTGGTCTTCGGGGCGACGAACGTCGGCGTCCAGATCGTCGCCTACGTTCGGAGCCGTGATCTCGATCCGGGGCTGTTCGTCGGCGTCCTCGCACTCGTGTTCCTCGGAATCAACGCCGTTCGGGTCGGTGCAGCCGCGGCGTTTGGTCTGTATCCGTCGGTCGGCGTCGCACTGGTTTCGGTCGCGCTCGCGGTTCCGGCACTCGGCGGCGTTTTCCTCGGACGGCGCGTGCGACCCCGTATTGAGGATCGAAGCCGGCGACTCGGCGTGCTCGGACTGCTCGTGATCGTCGGCGTTCAGCTCCTTCTCAACGGACTCGGCATCGGCTGAGCGGACGAAACGTCGAGTACCCGAGCGTGGCGCCGTTCAGCTCTGTCCGTTCAGCACGATGTAGTCGACGCCGAGGATGCGGTCGTCCTCGTTGAGCTCCCGCTTCGCCTCCTCGGGAACCAGTCCGTCGACGTTGTACACCGTCAGGGCCTCCCCGCCGATCGTCTCGCGGGCGTTGAACATCCCGGCGATGTTGACGTCGTACTCGCCCATCACCGAACCGATGAGGCCGATGACCCCCGGCTCGTCGGTGTTTCGCGTGACGACCATCTTCCCGTGGGGGATCGCGTCGACGCGGTAGCCGTCGATCCGGACGATGCGGGGGTCCTCGCCCGCAAAGAGCGTCCCGTCGACGGAGATCTCGTCGTCGCCGTTGCCGACGGTCACCGAGATCAGGCTCTGGAAGTCGGCGGCCTGGCGGGTCTTCGACTCGGTGACCTCGACGCCCCGATCCTCGGCGATCTGGGGGGCGTTGACCGCGTTGACCTGCCACTCGAGCGGTTCGAAGACGCCCTTGAGCGCCGAGGCGGTGACGAACTCCAGGTCCTCGTCGGCGATCTCACCCTCGTAGGAGACCTCGACGCGCTCGGTGCGACCCTCGAGCAACTGCGCCGCAACCTTGCCCGCGGTTTCGGCGATGTCGATGTAGGGTTTGACCCGGGGGAACGCGCTCTCGTCGATCGAGGGGGCGTTCAGGGCGTTGGCGACCGGCTCCTCGAGGAACGCCGCGGCGACCTGCTCGGCCGTCGAGGTCGCGACGTTCTCCTGGGCTGCCTCCGTCGAGGCGCCCAGGTGGGGCGTCACGATGACGTCGTCGTGCTCGAGCAGCGGCGAGTCCGCGGCGAGGGGCTCCTCCGCGAAGACGTCCAGCGCCGCCCCCGCGAGGGTGCCGTCCTCGACCTTCGCGGCGAGGGCGTCCTCCTGGACGATCCCGCCGCGGCCGACGTTGACGAGGTAGCCGCCCTCGAGCAGGTCGAGTTCCTCGGCGCCGATCATCCCCTCGGTCTCCGGCGTGAGGGGGGTGTGGATCGTCAGGAAGTCCGCGCGCTCGAGACACGGCTCGAACTCGACGAGTTCGGCGCCGATCCGACTGGCGCGCTCCTCGGAGATGTAGGGGTCGAAGGCGACGATGTCCATCCCCAGCGAGTCGAGCTTCTTGGCGACCTCCTGGCCGACCCGACCGAGACCGACGACGCCCAGCGTCTTACCGTCGAGTTCGGCGCCGAGGTAGTCGCTTTTGGCCCACTCGCCGTTCTTCAGGCGGATGTGGGCCTGCGGGATCGAGCGGGCGGTCGCGAACGTCATCGCGACGGTGTGTTCGGCCGCCGCGCGAACGTTGCCCTCCGGCGCGTTGGCGACGATAACCCCGTGATCGGTCGCGGCCTCGATGTCGATGTTGTCGACGCCGATCCCGGCCCGACCGACGATGACGAGCTCCTCGGCCGCCTCGAACAGCTCCTCGGTGACCTCGGTCCCCGAGCGAACGATCAGTCCGTGGGCGTCCGACACCGCCTCGAGCAGGTCGTCGCCCTCGAGTTCGTACCCCGTTTCGACCTCGTGGCCGGCGTCTCTGAGAACGTCCAGACCCGCGTCCGCGATCGGGTCCGTCACGAGCACCTTCATGCGCGAGACACCGCCTTGGAACGGGTAAACCCTTCCGTTGTCGACACGGGTGGCAAAAACCGTCACCGGACGCAAAAACTGCCTCAGATCGTGATCAGAACGGCACCGACGACCACCAGCGCCGCCCCCACGACGACGCCTTTCGTCACCCGCTCGAGGTCCCGGAGCAACGCGGCGGCGAACACGAGCGTAAAGAAGGGCGCGGTCGCGACCAGCGGGTCGACGACGGCGATCCGTCCCGCCTCGAGCCCGAGTGCGGCCATCAGCGAGAGCATCGCGACCGTCGTCAGCAGACCGCTGACCGCGAAGTAGCGGTAGGAACTGCGGGGTCGCTCGAGGACGTCGCGACCGCCGACGGCGAGCGCGTAGCCGACCAGCGCGATCAGTCCCGCGGTTTCGTTTATCGTAACGGCCTCGAGCGCCGAGAGCGGCGTCTCGAGCATTCCGTACCGGCGGGCGACGTTGGCGACGGCGAACGTGGCCGCGGCCAGGATCGGCCACAGCAGATCCCGCGGGGTCCAGCCGCCGAGGTCGCCGCCCCTCGAGATCGCCAGGGTCGAGAGCCCGGCGACGAGGATCACGATCCCGACGCCCGTCACCGGGCCCAGCGGTTCGCCGAGCACCGCGAGCGCGATCAGCGTCGCGAACAGGGGCCGCGTGCTGAGGATCGTGCTGTTGAGGCTCGCGCCGACCCTATCGACGCCGACGAAGATCGCGATCCGACCGAGCGCCGTGCCGATCACCCCCGCGAACGCGAAGACCGCCAGAATCTCGAGCGTCAGCCCGGCGAACGCCGAGTCGCCGTAGAGGATTGCGACGGCGAGCCAGTACCACACCAGCTGGACGACCACGACGACCAGCGCGGCCTGGATCGAGCCGCCGCCGGCCGCCATCCCGCGCTTGTCGAAGATCGGCGCGAGCCCCCACAGGATCGCCGGTACCAGCGCGAGCGCCACCACCTCGAGGGAGGTCCCGATCATCGGTCGTCGTCACCCGTTCGTCCGCCACTGTTCATCGACGACGGGTACGGCTCGGATCGCCGTCACGGTACCGGCGGGCTCGGAACCCGTATAAAAAGCCTCGAGTGTGACATCCAACAGTATATTACTCGCCCTAACCACGACTTACACGTCTTCGATGACTCTCCCGACGCGCTCGTGGCGGTGGCTACAGCTCGACGGCGCCGGTCAGCCGGCGGTGTCGACGGCGCTACCCGAGTGGGAGTGGCTGTTGCTCTCGCTGGTCATCGTCGGCTCGTACCTGCTGGCGCGTCTCGTTCACTGGGCCGGACGGCGCTATCTCCGACCGCTCGAGGAGGACGAGCCGACCACGTTCGGGCGGGCGGCCGTCGAGGAGATCTACACGCCGCTTGCGATCTCGATCCTCCTGATCGGGATCTCCGTCTCGCTCCAGACGTTCGGCATCGTCGAGGCCGAGTCGCTGCTCAGCAACGCCGTCGCGACGGCGCTGACGGTGCTGTGGGCCCGCGCGGCGATCCGGATCGGGAGCCGCTGGCTCGAGGTCGCGAACGGCTCCGGGAACGACTACGAGTTCGCGCCGATCTTCCAGAACTTCTGGACGATCGGGATGGTCGCCGTCGCCGCGCTGGTCGTCGTCTCGATCTGGAACCTCCAGGTGACGCCGTTTCTGGCGTCGGCGGGTGTGCTGGGCATCGTCATCGGCTTCGCCGCCCAGGACGCCATCGGCAACCTGATCGGCGGCGTCGCGCTGTACTTCGACAACACGTACAAGCCGGGTGACGTCATCCTGCTCGAGGAGGGGATGCGCGGCACCGTCGTCGACATCGGTATCCGATCGACGACCGTGCTCACGCCCGAGAACACGATGGTGACGGTGCCGAACTCGGTGCTGAACTCGACCCAGGTCGTCAACCAGACGGCACCGCGACGACACATCCGGGTCGACGTGCCGGTGTCGGCGGCCTACGGAACCGACTACGAGACCGTCGAGCGGATCGCCATCGAGGTCTGCGAGGACGCGCCGATGGTTCGGGACTCGCCCAAGCCGCGCCTGCTGTTTCGCGAGTTCGGCGACTCCGCGCTCATCTTCGAACTCCAGGCCTACGTCGCCCACCCGCTGGCCGAGATCCGCGCCGTCGACCAGCTCAACCGTCGCATCTACGATCGGTTCGCCGAGGCGGGGATCACGATCCCGTTCCCCCAGCGCGAACTCTCCTTCCTCGAGGAGTCGGCCGACGCGGACCAGCGCCTCGACTTCCGCGAACCGGACAAGCCGACGGACGAGGACGAACGGACCGGCGACCGCGACGAGCCGATGGACGGACGCGACGAGCCGATGGACGGACGCGACGGGCCGGCGGAGTCGGCCCCGAGCGGCCCGAGTCCCGACAAGTAGGATCGACTACGCCGCCGTCGTCTCGATCGGCGCGCGCTCGAGCAGCCGGGGCAGGGCCGCGACGGCGGCACCGAGGGAGACGAACAGGGCGACCGAGAGCGTCGTCGAGAGGACCATCGACGCGTCGACGGCGATCGAGAGCGCCTCCGGCTGGCCACCGACCTCGCCCGCGGCGGGGTCGCGCTCCTCGGGCGCCCACCGCGTGACCGATCCGAGCGCGACAAGCGGGACGACGTAGCTCGCGGTCAGCGTCCCGACGAAGATCCCTGCACACCGGGGGGTCTCGAGGCGGACGTATCGGACGAGCAGGTAGCCGACGAGCCCGAGAACGACGAGCGGAACCAGCGCCGAGACGTGGGACGCGAACATTCCCGTCGGCGCGTACAGCCCGCGAGCCGCTTCCTCGCCCTCCACGATCGTCGCACCGTGGCTGCCGAGCATCGTGAAACTCGAGATCACCCACCGGCTCGGCTCGTTTTCGACCTGTGCGAACAGCCCCGTTCCGAACATCGACCCGGCGAGCTGGTAGCTCACCAGGAAGACCGCCGCGAACGCCCCCAGGCCCGACGCCGCGCCGACCGCCCAGGGCGGGGCCTCGACGGTCGGTCGACGGCCGCGCTCGACCGATCGTTCCGGATCGTCGTCTCCGCCGTTCCCGTCGTCCGGATCCGCTTCCGGGGACTCGTCGTCGAGCGACGGCCCCTTGTCGTACTCGAGTCGTCTCTCCGTCGACATGACGCGACGGTGGAAGCGCGTCGCTAACAGCTTTCGGGTGGGGTTCGCCTCGAGGCGGCTCCGAGCGAGTGCCGACCGCCCTCGGGACGGAACCTGAACTGGTTTATCCCGGGCCCCACAACGGGCGAGCGATGACAGTCGTTGCGTTCGATTTCGACGGGACGCTCTCGGACTCCGAGATGACCGTGCTCCTCGGAAAGCAGTGTGGCGTCGCCGACGAGATGGCCGAGATCACCGAGCGATCGATGAACGACGAGATCGAGTACGCCGAGAGCCTCCGCAGGCGAGCGGCGCTGCTCGAGGGACTCGACGAGGAGGCCGTCGCCGCGGCCTTCGCCGAGGTCGAACTCCGCGAGGGGGCGGGGGCGCTGATCGAGTCGCTGAACGACGCCGGCGTCACGACGGCGATCCTCACCGGCGGGTTCGAGCGCGGCGTCGAGGCCGCCCTCGAGCGCGAGGGCGCGACGGTCGATCACATCGTCTCGAACCGGCTGCCGATGGACGACGGCCGGCTCACCGGCGACGTCGAGGGGTCGCTGATCGAGGGAACCAAGGACACCGCCCTCGAGGACCTCGCGACCCACGTCGGCGCCGCACTCGAGGAGACCGTCGCGATCGGCGACGGGGCGAACGACCTGCCGATGCTGCGGGTCGCCGGCCTCTCGATCGGGTTCGATCCCAAACCCGCGGTCGAACCCCACTGCGAGGTCGTCGTTCACTCGATGGCCGAGGTTCGTGACACGTTACTTGCCGAGGGCGTGCTGGACCGCGAGTAACGCGAGAGCTGTCGGACAGCGCTGAAATTCCACGGTAACGGGCCATTTCGATACCAAGAGAGTTATTTACTCAGGGTCGAGTAAGTTGTCTCGATGATGTGGCAAGACCTGGTGTTCATGGTAGGCAGCACGCTCTCGATCCTCTTTCTCGCCCCGACGCTGCGGGACGCGAGCGCCCGCGTTCCCCTCGGGACGAGCATCCCGTCGATGGGGATCGGGATGGTGTACGGCACGACGTTTCTCACCCTCGGAATGACCTTCTCGGCGCTGGGCGCCTACGCCGCGGGGTCGATGTGGTCGCTGATCGCGGCGTTTCGCTCGCCTCAGCGGCCGGTTCAGCAACTGCTACGAGTAACTGGCCTCTCGCTTTTCGCGCGGGACCTGCGACGGTGGGTGGACCGACAGCGTGCCGACCGCCGACTCGGCGAGCAGTACGTTCCGATCGAGCAGCCGTCGGCCGCCCACGGCGACTGACGGGAGCGAAGCGGATCGCTCGAGCCGACTCCGTAGTTCGCTCGCAGAATCACTTCGAAAAGAGGCTCGTGTGTACCGGCGCGAACGAGTCCTCCTCGCCCTCGGCTTCGGGGTTCGTGTCCGTGATCGTCCGCCCGGAGAGCCCGGTCTCGAGCAGTTCCGACAGCGGCGGCCCGACTTTCTCGGGTTCGACGAGGAAGGCGTCGTGACCGTGGTCGGAGTCGACGACGTGGTGGGCGACGTCGACGCCGGCCTCGCGGGCGGCCTCGGCGACGACCTCGGCCTGCTCGACGGTGAAGTGCCAGTCGCCGGTAAACGACAGCAAGAGGAGTTCGCCCTCGAACGCCGCCAGCGCGTCGGCGTCGGACTCGTAGCCCGCCGAGAGGTCGAAGTCGTCCATCGCCCGCGTCAGGTAGAGGTAGCTGTTGGCGTCGAAGCGGTCGGTGAACTTGTCGGCCTGGTAGTCGAGGTAGGACTCGACCTCGCGGTAGGGGAAGAAGGCGGCCGCGGGGTCGGGCGGGGTCTCGTGGACCGTCTCGCGGCCCGCCGACCGCCGGCCGAACTTCCGGGCCATCGAGGCCTTCGAGAGGTACATGATGTGGCCGATCTGGCGGGCGCGGGCCAGCCCGTCCTCGGGTTCGGGCCCGCCGTAGTAGTGGCCGCCGTTCCAGTTCGGATCGCTCGTGATCGCCCGGCGCGCGACGGTGTCGAGTGCGAGACACTGGGCGTCGAGTCGGGCGGCCGTGGCGACGCCCGCGGCCCGATCGACGTCGTCGGGATAGCGTCGGAGCCAGTCTAACACGTTCATCCCGCCGACGCTGCCGCCGACGACCGCGTGGAGCCGACCGACGCCGAGTTCGTCGAGCAACCGTCGCTGGGCGCGGGTCCAGTCCCCGATCGTCACCGGGGGAAAGTCCGTGCCGTACGGCTCCCCGGTTTCGGGGTTCGTGCTCGAGGGACCCGTCGTCCCGTAACACGATCCCGGCGCGTTCGCACAGACGACGTAGTACTCGGTGGTGTCGATCGCCTTCCCCGGGCCGACGACGTCGCCCCACCAGGCGCGGGCCTGGCCCGCGGTCGCGTCGCCGGCGTCGGGACGGCGGGCGACGTGGGCACTGCCGGTCAGGGCGTGACAGATGAAGACCGCGTTATCTCCCGTGAAATCGCCGTACGTCTCGTAGGCGACCTCGAGGGTCGGAATCGACTCCCCCGACTGGAACTGGAACTCGCCGAGGTCGACCGTCTCCTTCGTCGTCACGAGTTACCCCTCGCCGGCCGCGCGTGTAGCTTCGTCGATCGCTCCCTCGAGGTCGGCGAGGATATCCTCGGGGTCCTCGATCCCGACCGACATCCGGACGAGATCCGGCGTGACCCCCGCCTCTTCTTGCTCCTCGGGCGTGAGCTGGCCGTGGGTCGTGCTCGCGGGGTGGATCACCAGCGTCTTCGCGTCGCCGATGTTCGCGAGGAACTGGGCGACCTCGACGTTCTCGCAGAACGTCTTCCCGGCCGCGTACCCGCCGCGCTCGCCCGCGCCCTCGAGCCCGAACGCGATCATCCCGCCGTAATCGGAGAGGTACCGGGAGGCGTTGTCGTGAGTCGGGTGGGACTCGAGTCCCGGGTAGGTGACCCAGGCGACGTCCGCGTGGCTCTCGAGGTAGTCGGCGACGATCGCGGCGTTCTCGCAGTGTTTCTCGACGCGCAGGGGGAGACTCTCGAGACCCTGCAGGGTCTGCCAGGCGTCGAACGGCGACTGCTGGTTGCCGAGGCTGCGCAGCGAGCGATAGCGCGCGGCCGCGGCGAAGGGGGCCTCCGGAAAGTCCCGCGAGAAATCGACGTCGTGGTAGGCGTGGTTCTGACCGGCGATCTCGTCGTAGCCGTGTTCCCCCCACGGAAAGGAGCCGCCGTCGACGAGGATCCCGCCGACCGTCGTCCCGGAGCCGTGGAGCCACTTCGTCGTCGACTCCCAGACGACGTCGGCGCCGTGCTCGAGCGGTCGACACAGCGCGGGCGTCGCAAACGTGTTGTCGACGACGAGCGGAACGCCGTGCTCGTGGGCGATCTCGGCGACGCGCTCGAAGTCGGGCGTCACCAGCGAGGGGTTGCCGACCGTCTCGACGTGGACGAACGCGGTGTCCTCATCGATCGCCTCCTCGTAGGCGTCGTACTCGAGCGTGGAGACGAATCTGGTCTCGATATCTCGACGAGTGGCGGTCTTCGAGAAGTAGGCCGTTGTCCCGCCGTAGGTGTCCGTCGAGCAGACCACGTTGTCGCCCGCCTCGGCGAGGATCAACACCGCCGAGTCGAGCGCAGCCATCCCGCTGCCGGTCGCGACCGAGCCCGCTCCCCCCTCGAGCGAGGTCAGGCGATCCTCGAGCACCCGCACCGTGGGGTTGGCGATCCGCGAGTAGATGTACCCCTCTCCCTCGAGGGCGTACAGCTCCGCGGCGGCGTCGGCGTCGTCGAAGACGTAGGAGGTCGTCTGGTAGAGCGGCGGTGCCATCGCGCCCGTCGCGGGATCCGGCGACTGTCCGGCGTGAACGCTGCGGGTTCCGAATCGCGACTCGGACCGATCGCTGCGCCCGTCGCTCTCGTCGTTGCTCATGTTTAGTACGCATACTTCTCCACGTTCATATGCGTCCCAGTAACGGCAAAAACCGCAGGCCCGAGGCGGTCCGGACGAACGGCTTCTTAGGCGCCGAGTGCGAACCGGAGGGCGTGCACTCGAGTGACCGCGACCGGCTCCTCCTCGCGGCGGTCGTCTTCGCGGTGCTGTTCTCGCAGCTGTTGCTCTACCCCGGCGTCGCGACGCTCGTCGAGACGCTGGGCGCCGAGGCGACGGCCTCGCCGTTCGCCGAGACCGCGCTAGACGCGAGCATGTGGTTTCTGGTGAGCGAGTTCGCGGCCTACGTCGCCTTCGTCGGGGTCTGGGGGCTCGCGAGCGACGCGGTGGGCCGTCGTCGCCCGTTCATCGTCGCCGGCGCGCTGGCCGGCGCGGTCGGCTACGCCGCCCTCGCCGTCGCACCCCTCCTCGGCGGTGTTCCGTTCGAGGGCGTGCTCGTCCTGCGGCTCTTCCAGGGGGCGATGACGATCGGCGCGTTCTCGCTGACGATGACGATGCTGATGGACCTCGAGGGCGGCCACGGCCGCAACATGGGGGCGGCGGGGATCGCGATCGGGCTCGGGGCCGCCCTCGGCGCTCCCGTGGGCGGGCAACTGACGGAACTCCACCCGCTGGCGCCGCTGGTCGTCGCGTCCGTCCTGCTGGTCTGTGTCGGCGCGCTGGTCTCGTTCGCCCCCGACAGAACCGGCGGGGGTCGACGGTCCGCCCGCGCGCTCGTCGAGGGCGTCCGTCGCCGACCGACCCTGACGATCCCCTACGCGTTCGGGTTCGTCGATCGGCTGACGGCCGGCTTCTTCGCGCTCGTCGGAACCCTGTACTTCCAGGACGCGTTCGGGCTGGGTCCCGGCGCGACCGGGCTCATGCTGGCGTGCTTTTTCGCTCCGTTCGCCCTGCTGCAGTACCCGATGGGCGCGCTCTCGGATCGGATCGGACGAACGATCCCGATCGTCGTCGGCTCGCTGTGTTACGGCGTCGGGATCCTCGCGGTCGGCGCCGCGCCGACGGTCGCGACCGCCGCCGCCGCGATGATCGCCGTCGGCGTCCTCGGCGCGCTGGTCTCGCCGGCGACGATGGCGCTGGTCACCGACATCGCGCGCGAGCGCGAGCGCGGCGTCGCGATGGCCGGTTTCAACCTCGCGGGGAGCCTCGGCTTCCTCGGCGGGTTCCTGATCGGCGGGACCGTCGCCGGAAGCTACGGCTACGGCTCGGCGTTTCTCGCGGTCGGCGGGCTCGAGATCCTGATCGCGCTCGTCGCCGTCCCCGTCTTTCTGCGGCTGTCGGTCGATCGTAACGAGCCGGTTCGTGCGAGCGACGGAGGTAACGGCTAACCGACACCTCCGATTTCGAGGGTGAATCGAGCCAGTCGATATTACCGCAAACCGTGGTATGAGAGCCCATGGCGACGCTCGGATGGAGGGTTGCAATTTTTATGTACTCGGTTCCAACCCGTCGTTGATGACACGAGATAACGGCATTTCGCGACGGACCGCGATGAAGGTCACGGGTGCTGCGGCTGCGACGACGCTCGTTGCAGGCTGTGGTGGCAACGGCGACGACGAGAACGGCGACAACGGCGACAACGGCGACAACGGTGACAACGGCGAGAACGGCGCCGACGGTGACGGTGTCGAGATCGAGCCCGGCGAGACGATCGAGCTCGACGCCCAGAGCGCTGGCTGGGAGGGCGTCGCTCCCGACGACATCGACGGCGAAGAGAACCCGACGCTGATCCTCCAGGCAGGCGAGGAGTACGAGATCGGCTGGGAAGAGGGCGACGGTTCCGCTCACAACATCGAGATCGTCGACGAGGACGACGAGGTCGTCGACGACCTCTCGACCGACGAGGAGAACGAGGGCGGCGACGACCAGTTCCTCGAGTTCGAGGCCAGCGACGAGATGGCAGAGTACGTCTGCCGTCCCCACGAGAACGCGATGCGCGGCGCCTTCGAGATCGAGGAAGGCGAGAACGGCGCCGACGACGAGAACGGCGCTGACGACGAGGAGAACGGTGACGACGAGGAGAACGGCGCCGACGAAGAGAACGGTGCCGACGACGAGAACGGCGCTGACGACGAGGAGAACGGCGTTGACGACGAGAACGGCGCCGACGACGAGAACGGCGCTGACGACGAGAACGGCGCTGACGACGAGAACGGCGACGACGAACTCGTCGGCGACGACGAAGACGACGAGTAACGCACTCGTCCCGCGCGACGATTCACCCGTTTTTTTGCGGCGCCCCCCGACGACGGAGCGGTAGCTCCCTCGAGCGACCACACCTCGCTTCCCGAGCCGAGGGTTCGCCGGCCGCACTCGACTCTCGAGGAGCAGCCGCAACTGGTACCTTCTTTTCGTACTGAAACGTATCGGACCGATCTTCGGGACGGCCGGTAGCTCACCCGTCGAATCGGTCGTGTCTCCCGACTCGAGCGGACCGGTTTTCGTGGCGGAAATTCGTTCCGTCTCAGTTACTAACATACATCGTTCTTCCCGTGTTCCTAGCTAGCAAGTCTCTCCGAATTCGGTATGCAGGGACACTCTACTCCCGAATATCAAAATACAAATGCCCCCGGACCGTTCCGTGATAAAATGACTTCACAGCGAGATATCTTTCTCTTCGTTGCGCTCGCGGTCGCCTGGGGGACCGCCTTCGGCGCGGTCGAGGTCGGCCTGGAGACGCTGCCGCCGATCCTCTTCGCCGCGCTCCGACTCGACGGCGCGGTCCTCCTGTTCGTCGCGGCCGTCGCCGCGCTCGGCTACGAGTGGCGACCGCGAACCAGGGCGGACTGGGTTACGATTATCGTCTCGGGCGGGCTGATCGTCGGTGGCCACTACGGGCTCATGTTCCTCGGCCAGTCGTACGTCTCGAGCGCCGTCGCGGCGATCGTGCTCAGCCTGACGCCGATCGTGACGCCCCCGCTCGCGCTGGCGCTGTTGCCCCGCGAGCGGATCCGCGCGCCGGCGGTCGTCGGCCTCGGGCTCGGCCTGGCCGGCGTCGTCACCATCGCGCTGTCGGGCGGCTCGCTCGACGGACAGGTCGTCGGCGTCGCCCTCCTGTTCGGCTCCTCGCTCGTGTTCGCGATCGGCTCGGTTCTCACTGAGCGGACTCGAGGCACGCTCTCACTGCTCCCGCTTCAGACGTGGGCAATGGCCGTCGGTGCCGCCATGCTCCACGCGCTGAGTTTCGCCCACCCCGGCGAGAGCGCGGCCGGATTCCGGGCCGCGCTGACGGCCGAGACGACCGCGGCGCTCGCGTACCTCGCCGTCGTCTCCACCGCGGGCGGCTTCCTGGCGTACTTCGTCCTGCTCGAGCGCGTCGGCGCGAGCGAACTCAGCCTCGTCAACTACGCCTCGCCCGTCATCGCGGCGCTGGTCGGCTGGGCGCTGCTCGGCGAGACGATCACGCTCGCGACGATCGGCGGCTTCGCGCTGATCATCGCCGGGTTCGCGCTGTGTAAGATCGACGCGCTCTGGAAGCTCGGCGCCCCCGTCGTCGGCTACGGCCCGACCCGGCCCGCGGCCGCGGCGGCCAGAGCCGACGACATCGTCGTCGACGGTAACGTCTACGTCGCCGGCACCGACCGCTATACGGGATCGATGCAGTCGGCAGACTGATCCCGCCGGGATCGGAGCGGAAGGACGCGACGAGGGGGATTACCGGCCGACTCGACGTCCGTGGTCTACGCGAGCAGCGGGCCGCCGTTCGTCAACCTGACCCTCGACGATCCGGAAACGACCGTCTTCCAGGCGCTGTTCGGACTACTGCTATTTCCGCTGGTCGTTGCTCGGTTCGAACGCGCGGTGGCGGTCATCAGCGACGACGAGTATGACACACCCGACTACGGCCAGGGTGACACGTAAGCGGTGCAGACGACCGTTGTGCGGTGTCGTCCCGGACCGCGACCGAAGCCGATCGTCTCGTCACAACTGACGACATCACAACTACCATACCGTCTCGTTACGCAGTGGACCCTACTTAGGTGGTTTCCGTGACGGAAAAACGCGAATACAGAGACGACTATCCCGACAAGACGCTGTACATTCCCGGCCCAACCGAGGTGCGCGAGGACGTCATCGAGGCGATGTGCGAACCGATGTTCGGCCACCGGATGGACCGGATGACCGACCTCTACACGACCATCGTCGAGGACACGAAGGAGTTTCTCGGTACCGACAACGACGTGGTCGTGCTGACGGCCTCCGGCACCGAGTTCTGGGAGGCCTCGACGCTGAACCTCGTCGACGAGAACATCCTCGTTCCGACCTGCGGGAGCTTCAGCGAGCGCCACGCCAACGTGGCCGAGCGGCTGGGGAAGAACGTCGACCGGCTCGAGTACGACTGGGGGCGGGCGGTCAAACCCGAAGACATCCGCGAGGCCCTCGAGACGAGCGACGCCGACTACGACGTCGTCGCCTGCGTGATGAACGAGTCGTCGACCGGCGTCCGAAACCCGATCGAGGAGATCGGCGACGTCGTCGCCGAGTACCCCGACACGTACTTTGTCGTCGACGCCGTCTCCGCGCTGGGCGGCGACTACGTCGACGTCGACGAACACGAGATCGACGTCATCTTCGCGTCCTCGCAGAAGGCGTTCGCCATGCCGCCGGGGCTGGCGATCTGTACCGTCAGCAATGACGCCTACGAGCGCGAACTCGAGAAGGATTCGGCGTCGTGGTACGGCGGTTTCCAGCGCACGCTGGACTACTACGACCGGAAGGGCCAGACCCACTCCACGCCGGCGATTCCGGTGATGCTCGCCTACCGGAAACAGATGAAACACATGCTCGAGGAGGGTCACGAGGCCCGCGACGAGCGCCACCGCGAGATGGCCGAGTACACCCGCGAGTGGGCCCGCGACCACTTCGGGATGTTCCCCGAGGAGGGATACGAGTCCCAGACGGTGAGCTGTATCGAGAACACGCAGGGAATCGACGTCGCCGAAACGATCGATGCCGTCAGCGAGGAGTACGACTTCGTCTTCTCGAACGGCTACGGCTCACAGCTCGGCGAGAAGACGTTCCGCATCGGTCACATGGGCGAACACGACCTGGAGTCGATCGAAGCGCTAACCGACGCCATCGAGGACGTCACCGACCTCTGATACGGTTTACTGTAAGTCATTACCGGCGCAACCGCCGCACGGGTCGCGGTTGCGCCGGTAAATCGTTACAGCAATCCGTATGAGACGGACACCCTACGTCGTCGCTCGACGCAACCGGCCGAACTTCCGACACCTCGACTCCCGTATTCCGCCCTCGATTCGGCTCGAGGCGGGGATCCGACTCGAGCAGCTCGAGCGACCGCCCGGTCGTCCGGTTTCGATCGACCGAATCGGCGGTCCCACATGATCGTTCCGGCAGGATATGTAACTATTTCGAGATTCAGAGAGTTTCTACCATGGTACACGTTACGTGACTCTGCAGCCATCATGGTACGAAATATTCGAATGTTCCATGGTAACACGTATCTAAAAGTACCAGAAGGATGAAAGGTTATATGCGTCGGGCGCGTACTTCGATCCGAAACAATCCATGACGCGATACTTCCACCCTCAGTCGGCCGAGTCGACACGAAACCGATCCGCGAATCCGGGTTCGATCGGCGGCGGGCTCGCCTTCGTCCTCGCGGCGATGGGACTGCTCGTCGCGATCAGCTACCCGCTCGCCGTCGCCGCCGTCGTCGTCGCCGTCGCGGCCGCGGCGCTGGTCTTCCGACTCGGAGCGCCGGCGCTGGCCCGCGAGCTTCACGGCCGGATGACCGAACTCGAAGTACCCGGTATCGGCACCGTCCAAATCCGCGTCGACGCCCGGTAACGTCCCTGTTTTGCCGACTGCAGGTCACGAACGCGCTGCGCCGAAGCGACGCCGACACTGTGGCGCTCGAGGAGAACGCGAACGAAGCGCAAAAAACCGAAACTACTGAATGTGGCCTTCGCGACGGAGCTGGTCGGCCTCGCTCTTCTCGTAGCGCCAGGTGATGTCGGCCTTCTCGTCCTGCCAGTCCCAGGGCTCGACGAGGACGACATCGTCCTCCCGGATCCAGATGCGCTTTTGCATCTTTCCGGGGATGCGTGCGGTCCGTTCGGTTCCGTCCGCACACCGTACCTTGACGCGGTTCGCCCCGAGCATGTTGGTGACGGTCGCGAACACCTCGTCGTCGTCGGGCATCCGGAGATTGTTCCGACCGCCGTCACCGTCGTCGCTCATATCGCGGGCTTCGCGTTCGATCGGTTTAATCCTTTATCGATTTCCTCGACGGAACCGCTACTGACCGGCGTTCCGGGCCCGTGACGAACCACGCCGCTTATCTCTCTGCCCTGACCAGTCCACCGTATGCTGAGGCATCTCGGTCCGCTCGGAATCGCCGGTATCGCGCTCTTGCTGGTCGGAATCGCCGTTATCGCCTACGAGAGTCTGCTGGTCGCCGCCGGCCTGTCGTTCGTCCTTCTCGGGATCGGACTGGTGGTGAAAGCGCTCGTCTCGAGCGTGTTCCGACAGTTCGGAATGATGTAGCCGTCGGCTCGCCGCCCTTTTTAGACCTCGTTGTCGCCCGCGCGGTGCTCGCTGATGAGCTGATCGACCATCTCGGCCTTCCGGTCGCGGGTGCGTTTCTCGGCGCGGTCGTGCCAGTCGTCGATGACGGCCTCGACGTCGTCCTCGCGGGCGACGGCGAGCTCGTCGACCTCCTGCATCGCGACGTCGTCGGCGGGACCGACGGGAATCTCGGTCTCGAAGAGGATCTCGTCGGCCACGTCGGACAGCCCGCCCTCCTTCAGTACGACTCGCGGTTCGAACCCCGCGAGCAGCTCCGCGGTCGAGCGGCCCGCGCCGCTGGCGTCCCGGAGGTGGACGACGTCGCCGGCGGCGATACCGTACTGCTCGTCGGCTTCTCGAATGGCGCCCTTCGTGAACTTCTCGATCACCTTGACGGGAACGAGCCCCTCCTTCTCCGCCGAGACGTCGCTGAAGTTCGAGTGGTCGAGCTTCCAGAGGGCCTTCATCCGCTCGACTTTGCCCTCGAGCGCCTCGACCTCCTCGCGAGCCTCGTCGCGCTCGCGCTCGAGGCGGTCGGCCTTGCGGTCGAGCCTCGAGACCTCCCGGTCCCGGCGGACCTCCTTGCGTTCCTGACGGCGGGCGCCGCTGAGGTTGTTCTCGAGTTCGTGGATGCGCTCGTCTTTCTCCTCGAGGCGGTCCTCGAGGGTGCCGACGTGCGACTGGAGCCGTTCGACCTGTTTCTCCAGGTCCTTGATCCGCCGTTCCTCCTCGGTCGGCTCGCGGGGTTCGTGCTCGGTCGACTCCTCCTCGGGCTCGTCGTCCTCGATCAGATCCGCGAGGACGGCCTCGACGCTCTCCTCGCCGGCGACGACCCGCGCCGTGACCTCGCCGCGGTCGATCCCCGGCGGGATCCGCTCGGCGATGCGCTCGAACTGATCCTCGTGGGCGTCGACCGCGTACAGCGCGGCCGCCATCGCGTCGCGCTGGTGATCGTCGTCGTAAGGATGCTCGCGAGTCCGGTGTTGTTTCTCGTCGACCGGCAGATCGCTGTCGGGAACCCAGCCCGCGGCGTCGAAGCTCCGGCGGAACTTCTCGACCGTCTCGGGCATCGGCGTCACGTCCGCGGCCACGACGATCGGTCGGCCCCGCTCGACGATCCACTCGATCACGTCCGCGGTGTCGCTCGTTCGCGAACTCCAGACGTCCAGGACCTCGCCCTCGAGCGAGACGATCGCGACCGCGGTCGTCGTTCCGGGATCGATCCCCACGACGACGTGATCCCGGCGTTTGGCCAGCGGGTGGAACTCGATCCCGTCGCGGCGCTCGCGCTCGATTTCGACGCGGACGTCGCCCGAGCGATTGCGCGAAACCGGAATGTCCTGTGGACGGGTCTCGACCGTGAAGACCGCGTTTGCGAACCCGCCGTAGGCCTCCCGCACGTCGCGGTCGTACTCGAGGTTGGCATCCTCGAGTTCGGACTCGACCTCGCGGGCCCGTTTCCTGACCGAGCCGTGGATGCGGCGAGTGTAGCGGTCCTCGCTCCAGCCGCCGCTACCGGTCGAGCGGCCCCGCGAGACCTTGACCGTCGTCGTGTCGGTAAACGCCGACACCTCGTGGCCGACGTTGTGGGCCGCCAGCCGAGCCGCGGCTTCGGCCTCCTTCATCGGCTGTTTGCCGTAGGGGATTCCGTGACGTTTCGCGACGCGAGAGAGCGGCTCGGGCTGTTCGGCGCCGGTCACCTGGACGAGCTTCGTCCCGGCGGGCAGCGACCCCAGGAAGTGGATCAGCTGGTCCTTGTCCGCCGCGAGCTCGTACATGTTGTCCGTGGCGACGATGGCCGGCTCCTCGTCGTCGATCAACCGTCTGAGTTTCCGGTGCGTGACGACGTCCCGGCTGACGTCCTCGCCGTCGTAGACGACCAGCGCGTACGACGGCGCGTCCCCGCGCACGTCGCCGCTCTGTACGTCGACGCCGAAGACGACCGCGTCGAGCGCACTCGTTCGCGTGCTCACGGCGGGCCATAGGGTCGAGTCGGGTATAAATCCGACGCGGCGATCGAGTTCTCACGGACGCTCGAGGTCCGGAGCGTCCCGAGCGCCTCGAGACCGATCGGAGACGGCGCGCTCGTAAACGTCGGTTCCGACCGCCCGAACGGGCGAGAGCCCCAGTCCCCACGCGACCGGCGCCAGCAGCCGAAACCGTCCGACCAGTCGACGGAACGCCTCGTACCCTTCGGAGACCTCGCCGTCGTGTGACAGGCACAGCGACGCATCGCGGTCGGCGTCGTCGCGGTCGGTCAGCTCGACAGCGGCGTCGGATCGCGGGACGAACCGCACCGAGTCGGTGCTATCGAGGTGGGCGAGCGGGACGATCGCACGGGCACACGCGCGACAGCGATCGTCGTACACCACCGTCGCCTCGTCGTCCGCGTCGACCGCGAGCCGTCGGTAGGCGACGTCCCAGGCGGCAAACAGCGAGAGGACGAGAATCATGTCGATGAAGTACAGTCCCAGGGTAAGGATCACCGAGGCGTGGAACCCGATAATTCCGAGGATCGGAAGCGTCACCGAGAGTCCGAGGACCGCGGCGACGAGCAGTGACACCTGTACCACCGCGGTGCCGACGAAGCCGATCCAGGCGAGCGGTTCGTACTCGACGATCGGCGCTCCGGCGGTGCGATCGATCCCGGTCAGCTCGCCGTAGAAGAGGACGTCGCGCTGAAGGTCGGCACCCGAGAGCCAGATCTCGAGCGGGCCGTTCAGGGCCTTCCCCCAGGCCGAACCGACGTAGATGATCGCGACCGCGAGCAGTCCCCACTTGAGCGCGCGCATCCGGTAGACCCGGTCGCCCCCGCTGGTCAGGACGGCGTTCAGCTCCTCGAGCGACCGGTCGCCCGTCCGCCGAACGCCGTCGACCGACAGCCGGTCGTCCTCGGCGAACAGCGCGAACATGAGGATCAGGTACGAACAGACGAACAGCGACTCGACAGTCCCAGCGAGGTAGATCGTCGCCTTGACCGACAGCATGTGCATCAACAGGAGGCTCGCGAGGCCGCCGGTCCAGCGGGTCCGGTAGCCGACGACGAACAGCACCAACAGGGCGGCGACGACCCACTGCTGGGAGGGCAACAGCGCGAAGAGGAGGTCCTGATGGAGGAAGCCGATCGTCTCGTCGACGTGAAAGTCGGGCCACTCCCCGTAGAACCCCCACTCGAGCGAGAGCACGCGCCAGATGACGTACGTCCCCAGCAGGACGCGGACGACGGCGAGGTTGAGCGGCGACCCGCGGCCGTCGTCGGCAAAGTAGTTGACGAACGCGCTCATCGTGCCTCCTCGTGGTCGGTGACGGTTCCGTCGGTCGGATCGATCGTCACTCGGGGTCGCTCCTCGTTCGTCTCGACGGCCGTGTTGTCGTCGCTGTAGATCACCGTGCGCTCGTAGATCCGGATCGCCTCGAACGCCTCGTAGCCCTCGAGTTCCGCGGCGGTCCACGCCCGGTCGGCGACGTCGCGCGGTCGTCGAACCGGAGTTCCTCGCCCGACGCGTCGACCATCCGTATCTCGTAGTAGGTCTCTTCCTCCTCGGAGGGTTGAGCGAATTTGTGCATATCGACGACCGGAAGCAGCGGCATGCCGACCAGCGTGACCGCCAGCAGCGTCGTAAAGAACCCCGCGAGCCAGACCTCTCGGGCGTATCGACGGCGGGCGAACGCGAGGATTCCGACCGTCCCCAGAAAGAACAGTACGTACACCGTCGGAAAGAGGACGGCCGTGATGTCAGATACGCTCTCCAACAACACGTGTCACTGTAGCATCGTATCGGAATCGGAGATATAGGTTTTCTGGACGCTAACGGCCTGAGTCGTAAATTTTAGGCAGAAGAGGGATAACGAGAGTGCGACGGCGGTAGGTATTTGGACGCGACGCCCATCGGCCAGGTCGATGGAGTACACGACCCTCGGCTCGACCGGCACGACCGTGAGCAAGATCTGTCTCGGCTGTATGAGCTTCGGCAGCGGGCAGGAGTGGATGTTAGACGAGGAGGAAGGGCGCGAACTCGTCGAGCGCGCGATCGACCTGGGGATCAACTTCTTCGACACCGCCAACGTCTACTCGGCGGGCGAGAGCGAGGCGATCCTCGGCGACGCCCTGGCCGACTACGACCGCGACGAGTTCGTCGTCGCCTCGAAGGTCCGATTCCCCGGCGCCAGCGACCACCGCAACGCCGAGGGGCTCTCGCGAAAGACGATCGAGCAGGAACTCGAGGCCTCCCTCGACCGCCTGGGGATGGACACGCTCGACCTCTACCAGATCCACCGCTGGGATTACGACACGCCGATCGAGACGACCATGCGCGCCCTCGACGATGCCGTTCGGCGAGGGAAAGTTCGCCACCTCGGTGCGTCCTCGATGTGGGCCCATCAGCTCCTCGAGGCCAGACGGGTGAGCGAACGCGAGGGCCTCGCGCCGTTCGAGACGATGCAGAACCTCTACCACCTGGCCTACCGCGAGGAGGAACGCGAGATGTTCCCCGTCTGCGACGCCTACGACGTCGCCACGATGCCCTGGAGCCCCCTCGGCGCGGGGTATCTCGCTCGGCCCCACGAGGAGTTTCGGACGACCACGCGGGCCGACCACGAGGTCGAGAACGCCGGCGTCCCCTACCACGAGTTCCCCGCCAGCGAGGAGATCAACGAACGGGTGGAGGAACTCGCCGACGAGTACGACGCCACGATGGCCCAGATCGCGCTGGCCTGGCACTTCCAGAACGAGAACACGACCGCGCCGATCGTCGGCACCTCGAGCGTTGACCACCTCGAGGAGGCCGTCGAGGCGCTCGAGATCTCGCTGTCGGCATCTGACCGCGAGTACCTCGAGGAGCCGTACGAACCGGTGCCGGTCTACGGCCACGAGTAGCGCGGGCGTCGGTCGAAAAGCCGATCGAATATCAGTGCCCGTTCAGGAGGAGGTCGTCTCGACGGTCCAGCCGGGATCCCGTCCCGTGCGCTCGATCCGATCGGATCGACAGGCCGGACAGTAGTCGGGCGTCGAGGGTTCGCTTCGGGGAACGTAGACCGCGCCGCCGCACTCCACGCAGGCGTCGGGAACGACCGATACGCAGTCCGCACAGACGTTGAAGTCGTCGACCGTGAGTCCGCGCAGGGGTTCGAGTTGTTTGTCCAGGGTGTACTCGTCGATGATCGCCTGACAGTTCTGGCACGGTTGCATATCGATACTCCTGACCCTGTGTGACAGTACCACAAAGTACTATCGGCCGACTGCGGTACGGGACGGCCTCCCGACGGGTGCCCTCGCTCGTACGGTTTCCTGTACGTCAGTCCCGGCGCAACCGCGACCCGGGCGCCGGGAAGTCGGTACAGCAATCCGTATCAGGCGTCCGGATACTCGATCTCGAGGGTCTCCCCGTCGTCGGGGACGAACACCTCGCCTGCAAACACCTCGCGGGCCTCCTCGAGGTGGGACGACGTGTCGCCGGCGTACCGCGAGGAGAGGTGCATCAGCGCCAGCCGCTCGGCGCCCGCTCGGGTGGCGATCTCGGCGGCCTGACGGGCCGTCGAGTGGGCAGTGTCCGCGGCGCGGTCCGCGCGGTCGTCCGCGAACGTCGCGTCGTGGATCACGAGTTCGGGCTCGTCGGCGACCTCGATCGTCGCGGCGGACGGGCGGGTGTCACCCGTGTAGACGAGCGAGCGACCGGGCCGGGGCTCACCCACGACCTGCTCGGGATCGACGACGGTACCGTCCTCGAGTTCGACGGACTCGCCCTCGTGGAGCCGCGAGAACTTCGGGCCGACGGGGACGCCGAGTTCCTCGGCGCGCTCGCGGTCGAACCGCCCCTTGCGGTCGTCCTCGACAAGCGCGTAGCCGACCGAGCGGGTGTCGTGGTCGGTCGCGAACGCCCGCACCTCGTACTCGTCGGCGCGGTAGGCGACGTCACCGCCCCCGACCTCGTTGATCCGCACCGGAAACGAGGGGCGGTTGCCGAGCGCGCGGACCAGCGACTCGATCTCGCGCCGAGTGCCGCGAGAGGTGTGGATCGCCAGCGGGTCCTCGCGGTCGTTGAAGTCCATCGTCTGGAGCAGGCCGGGAATCCCGAGAACGTGGTCGCCGTGGAGGTGCGTGACGAAGATCTGCGAGATCGAAAACCCGGTGCCGAAGCGCATCATCTGGCGCTGGGTTCCCTCCGCGGCGTCGAACAGCAACCCCTCGCCCTCGCGGGCGACGAAGATCCCGCTCGGATTCCGCTCGGTCGTCGGAACGGCCCCGCCGGTCCCCAGAAACGTCACGCGCAGTGGCATCACTGCGTGTTCGACGCGCTGAGACTAAACCGCCTTCGGATCCGGCGGACGGCTGGCGACCGTCCTCCCGGTTTCGAAACCGACGAACGGACTGTGCGTTTTACGTCCCTGCAGCCCCAACGTGTCGAGCAATACCCTCCCCAAATGAGTTCGAGACCGACGTTCGGAACCATCAAACGTGTTACCGCCATCCTGATTGCAATCACGGTGGTCCTCGCGGCGGGTATCGTCGTCGGTCAGGCCCCGGTCATCTTCGGCGTCGACGACGATCCGGCAGCGTCGATTACCTTCGAGGACCAGGAGAGCGACGGTGTGAGCGTCACTGTCGACGAGGTTACCCTCTCGGACGGCGGCTTCGTCGTCATCACCGACGGGGACGACGAGCCCCTCGCCGTTTCCTCGTATCTCGAGGACGGAACGCACGAGAACGTTACCGTCGAGAGCGAGGAGAACGGGACCGATCTCACCGGTCAGCTGACCGCGACGGTCCACCAGGACACCACCGACGACGAGACGTTCGAGTACTACGAAACCGACGGCGAGGAGGACCGGCCCTACCTCGAGGACGGCTACCCGGTCAGCGACACCGCATCGGTGACCGTAGACGACGACGAGGCTGTCTCGGACTCGTTCGTCGTCGAGTCGATGACGGCACCCGAGTCGGCGACGACCAACGAGACAATCGCAGTCGTCGCGGAGATCCGGAACCCGACGGAGTACGATCAGCAACAGATCGTCGAGTTCCGGCTGAACGGCACCGTCCTCGAGCGCCAGATCCTCGACCTTGAGGGCGGCGAGGACCGCGAGGTCAGCTTCGAGGTCGACCTGAGCGGGGCTCCGCCGGGCACGCAGCCGATCGGCGTCTACACCGACGACGACGGCGAGATCGACGAGATCGATCTCGAGTTCCACACGGACCCGTCCGTCGCGGTCGTCGACGCCGACGACGAGGAGGTGACGGTCGACGTCGCCACGCCCGAGGCCGGCTTCGTCGCGGTCGAGGACGACGGCGAGGTGCTCGGCACGAGCGACGAACTCGAGCCCGGCGAGCACGGGAACGTCACCGTTGCGTTCGACGACGACGTCACCGTCGACGAGGACGACGAACTCACCGCCGTCGTCTACGAGGGCGACCCCGAGGACGTCGACTCGGCGGAGCCCCTCGAGCACGACGGCGAACCGGTCGAGGAGACGTTCACCATCGTGGACGTCACAGCCGAGGCCGACGACGCGGACGACGCGGACGACGAGAACGGGGACGACGCGGACGACGAGTAACGCGGCGCCCAACCGACCGATTCTTACCGCCCTCTCCCCTACCGACGACCGATGGACGCGCCGCTGTGGACCGACACCCACGCCCCGGAGCTGGCCGAGTTGCCACAGGACGACGCTCGAGAGTACCTCGAGCGAGCCGTCGAGGAGCCGCTGAACCTCGTCCTGCAGGGACCGCCCGGCAGCGGGAAGACCGCGGCGGCACGGGCACTCGCTCGAGAAGCGCACGAGGACCCCGACAACGACTTAGTCGAAATCAACGTCGCCGACTTCTTCGGCCGGACGAAGACCGAAATCAAGAACGACCCGCGTTTCGCCTCCTTCCTGACAGGTCGGTCCTCGATGTCGAAACGGGACATGATCAACCGCGTGCTCAAGGAGTCGGCGAGCTACGCGCCCGTCTCCGGCGAGTACAAGACGATCCTGCTCGACAACGCCGAGGACGTCCGCGAGGACTTCCAGCAGGCGCTGCGACGGATCATGGAGCAACACCACCGGACGACCCAGTTTATCATCGCGACCCGCCAGCCGACCAAGCTCATCCCGCCGATCCGCTCGCGGTGTTTCCCCGTCTCGGTGCGGGCGCCGACCAGCGAGGAGACCGTCTCCGTCCTCGAGCGAATCGTCGACGCGGAGGGGGTCGACTACGAGTCGGAGGGCCTCGAGTTCGTCGCCGGCTACGCGAACGGCAACCTCCGGAAGGCGATCCTCGCGGCCCAGACCACCGTCGAGGACGCGGGCGAACTGACGATGAGCGCGGCCTACGAGACGATCGGCGAGGTCGGCCTCGAGGACGAGGTCGAGGGGATGCTCGACGACGCCGAGGCGGGCGAGTTCACGGACGCCCGGAAGACCTTAGACGACCTGCTCGTCGACGAGGGACTCGACGGCGAGGAGGTGCTTGATCTCGTCCTCGAAGTCGCGCGAAAACGCTACCAGGGCGAGAAACTGGCCCGCACCCACCGGCTGGCGGCCGACGTCGAGTTCGAGATGCACGAGGGAACGAGCGATCGGATCCACGTCTCGCACCTGCTCGCGGAACTCGGGCGGGACGCCTGATACGGTCTGCTGTACCGATTTCCCGGAGCGATCGCAGGATGGCTCGCGGTCGCTCTGGAAATGGCGTACAGTAGTCCGTATAACTAGTTGGGACCCTGAATGTACCCGGTTAGCCTCGCCGTCGCGTCAGAAACGACTTCCTCTCGAAGCCGGCCCTGATACCGTTCGATCAGTTCGCTATCGATCGTCTAACGATTCCAGCGTTCGGTGAGTGTCGTACGCACTCCGGACGCGGTCGAGATCGCCGATCGCCCAGTAATCGCCCTTGTGGCGGACGAGCCTCCGCTCCTCGAGGCGACTGAGGACGGTCCCGACGGAGTTGCGCTTCACACCCGTTCCGTCCGCGATTTCCGAGGGGGTGAACGCCTTGTCCCGATTTTCGTACAGGAACTGCACGACCCGTTCGGCGTTCGTTCGCTCGTTGAGGTCGTCAGGGTCAACCTCGTCGAACGTTTCGATGTCGATCGGCACGTGTGTAATTGACGTACACGAAGTCATAAGCGTTGCTCCGTAAGCATGTAAGAACGTAACTTATCTCTCGAGAACGGAAGAAGTCACGTCGTTTTCCGAGAGAACGTCACGACCGAGCGGGCGACTCGATCACCCCTTCCGATCTCGAGCCTGGCGCTCGAGTTCGGCCATCGAGTCCGGTTTGATCACGTACAGGAGTCCGATGAGCAGACATATCGCGCCCGCGACGAACGGATTCCGTCATCCCGTCGCCCCCCAGTATTCGAGGGCGTGCAGGCCGATTATTCCGAGGCCGACGACCGAGACGACGACGCCGAAGACCCGTCCCGGGAGGGAGACGTACCGCGAGAGGATCAGCGCGAGCGCGAGCAGAGTCCCGGCGCCGAGCACGACGGCGAACTCGCGGTCCAGCCACTGGCCGTCGGGCGCGAGCGCGGCCAGGATCCCCACGGAGACTGCCAGACAGGCGAGCAGGAGACAGAGGATGGCGATCCCGCCGAGTCCCTGCAACAGCTCCCGGGTCGACGTCGCGTCCTCGAGCGTCCGATAGGCCATCCCGAGAACGATCGCCGCGATCAGCCCGTAACACAGGAGCCGAAACCAGCGCGGCCACGGCGAAGTCGGCGTTCCGCGGTCCATACGGCCCGACTCCGCGATACTGCCGAAAAGGCATCGAAAGCGTCCCGTTTCGGACGGATTTATCCGCTCAGTCGGATACCCTTGGAACATGCCATCCGTCCTCGAGACCTACATCGAGAACCGATTCCGCGTCCAGCCCAACCACGCGAACAACAACGACACGCTCCACGGCGGGAACCTAATGAAGTGGCTCGACGAGATCGGCGCGATGTCGGCGATGCGCTTCGCCGGCGAGACCTGCGTCACCGCCCGCGTGAACGAACTCGACTTCGAGCGGCCGATCAGAATCGGCGACATCGCGTTGGTCGAGGCCTACGTCTACGACGCGGGCCGCTCGAGCGTCCACGTCGCGCTCCGAGCCTGGCGCGAGGAGCCCCGAACCGGGGAGACCGAGAAGACGACCGAGTCCTCCTTTACGTTCGTCGCGATCGACGAGGACGGAAAACCCCAGCCGGTGCCGGAACTGACCGTCGACAGCGAGGAGGGGAGGCGACTCCGCGAGCGCGCGCTCGACGACGGGTCGTAGTCAGCAGCCGCTACCCTCGAAGGAACGACTCGAGAACGGGCGCGACGTCCTCGAGACTGTGGTACTCGGTCACCTCGGCGGCGTCGTTGCCCCGCACCATCGCGGACAGTTCGTGCTCCCCCTCGGGGCGGTACAGAGCGAGGACCGGTTTCTCCCAGGCGACGGCCCGACCGAGTTCGTAGCCGACCCCGAGGCTCGGCGTCGTCACCTCGGCGACGACGGCGTCGGCCTGCCGGAGCCAGGCGACGTCCTGGTCGTGGATGTCGCCGTCGGTCAGTCCCGCCTCCCGTTCTTTCGCCTCGACGTCCTCAGTGCCGACGTGTTCGGTCAGGACCGTTCCGTGCTGCTCGAGAAGCCCGATGAGGTCGGCGTACAGATCGACGTCGTCCCGCCCGCCGCGGATGGAGCCGCTGAAGAAGATGTCCATGCGGGATCGTGGCGGTATCGGGTCTTAACAGTCCCTTATCGTGACTCGTCGGGATCGAAGCGGATCGGTTCGGTCTCGAACGGCCGTCACTCGAGCACCAGCACGTACCGCGTCAGCGACCGATGGACTCGCCGTTCGAAGGCGGCCTCGAGCTTCCAGCCCGCCTCCCGAGCCTCGGTAGCCCACGACCGATCCGCCACGACGACGGCTCGCGAGGCCACTCGACGGGCTTCCGAAAGCGCGCCCGAGACGAGATCCTCGAGCCGGTGGGTGTCGATCTTTGACTGACGGCCGTAGGGAGCGTCGAAGACGACGCCGTCGACCGCGCCGTCGGCGATCGGTAGCCGAGTGGCGTCGCCGCGGCCGACGTGCCACGTCCCTCGTTCGACGCCGGTCGGCGAGGGCTCCGCGGCATCGAGGAAGTGCTCGAGGTTCGTCCGCGCGCCCGCGGCCATCTTCGCCTGGGCGTCCGTCCCGACGACGTCGGCGCCGACCAGCCCCGCCTCGACCAGCACACCGCCGGTCCCGCACATCGGGTCGAGGATCGTCGCGCCGGGACGGGCGCCCGCGACGTTCGCGACCGCGCGGGCCAGCAGCGGGTCCATGCTGCCGGGTTGGAAAAACGGCTTGTCCGTCGGCGCGCGCGAGCCGAAGTCGCGGACGCTTTCCGCCGCGAGCCAGCCGAGCGCACAGACCGAGGTGTCCTCACCCTGCGGACGGTCACCCGCAGCGCTCGAGAACAGGTCGCCGCAACCATCCTGGTCGCGCTCGAGTCGCCCCTCGGAGAATGCCACTCGCAGGACGTGATCCGGATCGTCGAGGTCGACCGCGAAACCGCGGTCGACTAGGATCTGGCCGAGTTCGCGCTCCGCGCGGTCGGTTGCGACGCCCGTCGAGCCGTGGACGTCGGTCGCGCGCACCGCGACCGTTCCCCCGCGGTCCAGCGACGCGGCCTCGAGCAGCGCCGTCGCGCTCGCGAGGTCGGCGTCGGTCCGGCCCAGCAGGTCGCTCGCGCGATGGGTGTAGGCGAGTCCGCGGACGTGTTCGGGAACGACGGCGTTCGCGAGGGCGAGTCCGGGTGCGACCCGTCGAACGTCGGCCGCGGCGCTCGCCGCCTCGCGGGCCGCGAACGCGTCGTCCTCACCGCCGAACTCGAGGAAGTACACGTCCGACCATCGCTCGGGCGCGAGTATCAGGGTACCGTTTTCCTTGACCGGCGTCCGAGGGTCGGTCACACGACCGCCGACGAAACCGCCGGAGACGGCCGGACAACCCCGATCGCGGTTTCGAACCGATCGAGATAAACCGGACATATCAGGTGCCGGTACCAACCTTTATAAACCTTAAATACGTCTTTTTAAGCGACTTATGACGGATCCGAAGGACACCATCAACATCGAAAACGTGGTGGCGTCGACCGGCATCGGACAGGAGCTCGATCTCCAGAGCGTGGCGATGGACCTCGAGGGAGCCGACTACGACCCCGAACAGTTCCCCGGTCTCGTCTACCGCACGCAGAATCCCAAGTCCGCCGCCCTGATCTTCCGCTCCGGGAAGATCGTCTGTACCGGTGCGAAAAGCACCGACGACGTCCACGAGAGTCTCCGCATCGTCTTCGACAAACTTCGCGAACTCCAGATCCAGGTCAACGAGGACCCCGAGATCGTCGTCCAGAACATCGTCACCTCGGCCGACCTCGGACGCAACCTCAACCTGAACGCGATCGCGATCGGCCTCGGGCTCGAGAACATCGAGTACGAGCCCGAACAGTTCCCCGGCCTCGTCTACCGACTCGACGAGCCGGAAGTCGTCGCCCTGCTCTTTGGCTCGGGCAAACTCGTCATCACCGGCGGGAAGAAGCCCAAGGACGCCGAACACGCCGTCGACAAGATCGTCTCGCGCCTCGAGGACCTCGGCCTGCTCGAGTAACGCGTCCCGAAACCGATTCTCGCGAGCGACAGTCCCGCCAGATAACCGTTCGTACTGACCGTTCACTACGGTATCGCTGTAGACCGTCCGTCTCGATCGACGACCGACGTAACCTTCCCGCCGATCGCCGCGAGCGGGCCGGTAACCCCGGTTTAACTCCTACATACCCTCGAGCGACGGGTCCGATCCGACCGTTCGCTCGAGTTGCAAACCGTTCATTCCGCTGCGGATCGAGGGGACTGGTCTGAACCGGCGCTGACGGTTCGAAACGACCGACCGCGTTTATTCGGCATCCCTGAGTCTCTACCGACGATGACGATCCATCCGGACCGAACGGCCGTCTCCGAGGGGTTCAGCGGCGAAACCGTCCGCCTTCGCGCCATCTCCCGAGGAGAGTTCGGTCGCGTGCTGGCGAACGATCGGCGACGCGAGGTGCTCAGATACTTGCTGGCCTCCGACGAACCGATCACGGTCCAGCGTCTCGTCGGCTGGCTGGCCGACACCGAGGACGAGACGACCGTCCTGACGACGATCCACGAACTGCGCCAGCGGGTCCACGTCGCGCTGTGTCGTACCCACCTCCCGCTGCTCGAGCGCTACGGGATCGTCGAGTACGACCGCGAGCGCGGCCTGGTCTCGCCCGCGGCGAACCTCACCGAGTTCGAGTCGCTGCTCGAGGACGTCGACCTCGAGCGGCCCTGGTGATCGACCGTCGGCTGCCGTCCGACTACGCCGTCGAGCCGACGCGCGCCGGCCCCACAGTTCCACAGCTGCTGTCGTACGCGGACGTCGTCACGTCTCGGCACGACGCCTGGCGAACGCCCTGACTGCAACCAGAACATACAGGATACCGATTATCCGCACTCCATCGGTGAATCGCGGGTTCCACTCGACTTCCGCCGGGTGCTCGTAGAGGAATCCGAGCGCAAACCTGCGGTACAGCTGTGGAAAGAAGACGACGACGGCACCGAACAGCCCCGTAAGATCCATCAGCCGGGCGTACGCTCGGCCGCCAGTTAGGCTGGCGACGGTCACGACGACCCCTTCTGTCCGTATTCCCGGCCTGACCCACGGCCTGAGCGCGTGGTCGCCGGGGTCGTCGAGCGCAACGGCTTCGAAGCCGTCGAGTATTCGGCCCGGAAACAGTGCCGTGAGAATCCCGACGACGCCGATGACGGCTCGGATCATACTGAGCCGGAACGACCGGGACGACCATAATCGTACGGGAGCGCTCCCACGACACGAGAGGAGCCGAGCGCTACTCCACGAGCCGTTCGATCTCCGTGACGAGAATGTCGCTCGCGCCCGCTCCTTTGACGTCGGTTATCGTCTCGAAGACGTCTCGCTCGTCGACGACGGCATGGACCGCGAGCATCCCGTCGCCATTGTCGTCCGCGATGTCCATGATTGTCGGCCCGCCCAGGCCGGGGATCACCTCGCGGACGTCCTCGAGTCGGTCCTCGGGGACGTTCATCATCAGGTAGCGTTTCCCCTCGGCCTGTTTCACCGACGACAGCGCGGTCTGGATCTCCTGGACCTTCGGCTCCTCGAGGACGTCCTCGCGGGCGAACAGCCGCACCGAACTCGAGAGCACCTCCTCGACGATCGCCAGCCGGTTCATCTTCAGGGTCGTCCCGGTGCTCGTGATGTCGACGATGGCGTCGGCCATCTCGACGTGGGGCGTGAGTTCGGTCGCGCCCGAGACCTCGACGATGTCGGGCTCGACGCCGGTGTCGGCGAAGAAATTGCGGGTGATATTGGGGAACTCGGTGGCGACGGTCCTCCCGGCCAGATCCTCGACGGCCTCGATCTCGCCGTCCTCGGGCGCCGCGAGGACGAGCCGACAGCGGCCGAACTCGAGGTCGAGCAGTTCGGCGACGTTGTCGACGCCGGCCTCCCGAACCTGGTCGTAGCCCGTGATCCCCATCTCGGCCGCACCGTCGGCGACGTACTCGGGGATGTCGGCCGCGCGGGCGAACAGCACCGAGACGTCGGGGTCGACGGTGTCGGCGTACAGTTTTCGGTCGGCACCGTTCTCGAGGTGGAGTCCCGCCCGCTCGAGGAAATCGATCGTCGGTTCGTGCAGGCGGCCCTTGTTGGGAACGGCGATTCGCATTTACCGGCGGTTCGGCGTCGGGAGGGAATTGTCTTTCCATCCCGGCGACTCGACAGTACCGTCGCTACCGAAACCCAGAGTCGTGAGAAGCGACGCCCTCCCGTCGTAGCTTCACCTTGTGACCAGAAGTACTTAAAGGACGGACGGTCGACTCGAGCGCCGACGCCGGTCGCCGGACGGTCAGAGCTCGAGATCGACCCGGCGCAGCAGTTGTGCGTTGATCGCGACGATCACGGTGCTTGCAGACATGAGCACCGCGCCGACCGCTGGCGAAAGCAGGATCCCGATCGGCGCCAGGATCCCGGCTGCAAGCGGCAGCGCGAACACGTTGTAGCCGGCGGCCCAGGCGATGTTCTCCTGCATCTTCCGGTAGCTCTTCCGGCTCAGGCGCACGAGCCGGACGACGTCGCGGGGGTCGTTCTCGACGAGCACCACGTCGGCCGACTCGACGGCGACGTCGGTCCCGGAGCCGATGGCGATGCCGACGTCGGCGCGAGTGAGCGCGGGCGCGTCGTTGACCCCGTCGCCGACCATCGCGACGAGTTTTCCCTCCTCTTGGAGTTCGACGATCTTCTCGTCTTTGTCCTCGGGTAGGACCTCGGCGAAGACGGTGTCGATACCCAGTTCGTCGGCGACGCTGTGGGCGACGTCGGCGTCGTCGCCGGTCAGCATCGCGACCTCGACGCCCATCTCCTGCAGCGCGTCGATCGCCTCGAAACTCTCCTCGCGCACGACGTCCGCCAGCGCGAGCGCCCCGACGACGGACTCGTCGCGGAGCACGTAGACGACGCCCTGTCCGCGCTCGCCGGCGTCGTCGGCGAAGCGCTCGAGCCGAGAGCCGGGCTCGACCTCGAGGTAGCGCAGCAGGTTGGGGCCGCCGACCGAGACGGTTTGGCCGTCCCGTTCGTCCGCCCCCCGCTTCCCCGACGGTCCACGTTCGCCGCCGGGTGTCGCGGCCGGGACCGCGTCGTGCTCGATCGTCGCCCGGACGCCCCGTCCCTCGAGTGCCTCGAATCCGCGGACGTCGGGCACCGAGAGCCCGCGCTCGCCGGCTTCCTCGAGGATGGCCTGAGCGATCATGTGCTCGGAGTCGCCTTCCGCGGCGGCGGCCAGCGTCAGGACGTCGTCTTCGCTCCAGCCCTCGACCGCAGCGATCTCGACGACGCCCTGTTCGCCCTCCGTGAGCGTTCCCGTCTTGTCGAAGACGACGGTGTCGAGCTTTCGGGCTTCCTCCATCGCGATCCGGTCGCGGACGAGCATCCCGTTCCGGGCGGCCGTCGACGTGTTGATCGCGACCACCAGCGGGACGGCCAGACCGAGCGCGTGCGGACAGGCGATGACGAGGACGGTGACCACCCGCTCGATGACCGGGAGCCCGAAGCCGACGGCGACGGTCCAGGCAACAGCGGTGACCGCCGCGACCGCGAGCGCGGCGTAAAAGAGCCAGCCCGCGGCCCGATCGGCGAGCACCTGCGTCCTCGAGCGGCTCTCCTGAGCCTCCTCGACCAGGCGCATGATCCCCGACAGCGTCGTCTCCTCGCCGGTCGCGGCGATCCGGACGCGCAGGCTCCCGTCGCGGTTGGTCGTCCCGCCGATGACCTCGTCGCCCGGCTCCTTCTTCACGGGTTTGGACTCGCCCGTGATCATCGCCTCGGTGACGTTCGACTCGCCCTCCTCGACGACGCCGTCGGCCGGGACGTTCGAGCCGGGCCGGACGAGCACGAGGTCGTCCTCCTTGAGATCGGCGACGGGGACCTCCTCGGGTTCCCCGTCCTCCGCGATCCGCTCCGCGGTGTCGGGCAGCAGTTCGGCGAGTTCGTCGAGCGCGCCCGAGGCGCGTCTGACGCTTCGCATCTCGATCCAGTGGCCGAGCAGGAAGATGACGATCAGCGTCACGAGCTCCCAGAAGAACGGCTCGCCGATGCCGAAGCCCACCGCGGCGAGGCTGTAGACGAACGCGACGGTGATCGCCAGCGAGATCAGCAGCATCATTCCGGGCTCGCGGTTGCGCGCCTCGACGGCGCCCATCCGGAGGAAGGGGACGCCACCGTAGGCGAAGACGGCGACACCGAGGACCGGACCGACGAACTCGCTGCCCGGGAACGTCACCGCGGTGTAGCCGAACCAGTCCTGGAGCATCGGGCTGTAGTACAGCACCGGCAGCGAGAGCACGAGAGACACGAAAAACCGCTTCTTGAACATCTCTTCGTGGTCCGAGTGGTCGACGTGGTCGGCGTGGTCGTGCTCGTCGGCGTGGTCGCGCTCGCCGGCGTCGTGGTCGGCGTGGTCGTCGCGTCGCTCGCCCGGTTCCGGCGTCCCCCGATACCCGTCACACACCCGGCAACACGAGCAGTAGCTGTCGGTCGGCTTCTCGCGGCGAGCGGGTTCGGACTCCGGGTGCGCGCCGTGGTCGTGATCGTGGTCATGCGTCGAATCGGTCACGAGCGTCGGTCACCCCGTTCACGTCGCCCGATTTCGACCGTCTCGCTCGAGCCGGAACCGAGACGTCGAACGCCTCGAGAACGCGAGTTCCGTGGAACCTCGAGCGGGATCGGTCTCTCGAGCGGGTCGTCGGTTGTCACACCCGGCTAGTCGGTTTCGCAGGGGCATAGTTCTCACCCACAGTGTCACTGCGAGCAGGTCAGTAGTACCGTCGCCTTCGAGAGTCGGGTTCCGGACCCGCTGACGGATCGCGACGATCGGCGATGCGGTCCGGCGGAAGCGTAACAGGTAGGAACCCCGCCTGGGACGTTCTAGACGACAGTGGATCGAACGACACTCGACGCCGTCGTTACCGTCTTCGTCGCCGGGATCGTCGTCCTCGGCGTCGGCACCGCCTGGCAAACCTACCGCCAGTCGCAGGCCCACGGCGGGATGATGGACCAAACCGTCGTCCACGGTCCGCACCCGCTGGTGTACCTGTTCGGGTCGATCCTCGTCGCGGGCGTTCTCGCGGGCGCGTACTGGATCGTCCGCGAACGGAGCGGTGCGGAGCGGCGGCCTCCGGCTCGAGCGGCCGACCTCGATCCCGAACTCGAGTCGGAGCCGGAACCGGGGACCGACTCCGGATCGCGGGCCGACACCGGGCCGGCGTCACCGTCCCGAACCGAACCGACGGGCAAGTCCTCGCCGAGGCGGCCGCGAGTGCTGGACGTCCTTCCGGAAGACGAGCGCCGTATTCTGGAACCCGTCGTCGATTCGCCGGGGCTGACCCAGATCGAACTCCGGGATCGGGCGGACTTCTCCAAGAGCAAGGTCAGCCAGACCGTCACCGACCTCGAGAAACGAGGGCTGCTCTACCGCGAGCCACAGGGGCGGACGTACCGCGTCTACCCGAGCGACGACCTCGAGGAGCGGTGAGCGACCGACTGTGGACCGAAGCGAGCTACCCGGTTCTCCAACTGAACCGTCTCGACGACGCCGTACGAACGGTGTCACCCATCAAAGACGATTAGATCGCTCTAGAAACGTTCTCGAACGATCTCCGAGATGGGTTCACACCCGATCGGCTAACCGATGGGCCGTCCTTCTCTCAAACGAGGTGACGACCGATGCCAACACTGACGCTTCGACTGACGGTCGGCCTGCTCGTCGTGATCGCACTGCTCGGGGGCGCGGCGATCGTGAGCGCTGACGACGGAACCGCCGCCACCGCGGCCGACTGGATGGACGACCGGATGGGAGACCACGATACACATCACGACGGTCACACCGGCCACGATCACGGTGCGAACCACGCTGAACACCACGCCGACCACGATCACGGTGCGAATCACGCCGAACACCACGCTGACCACGAGCCGGCTACCCACCACGCCGGTGCCGGTGGCTGATGAACTACCCCACCCTACTTCGCTCGTCCTGCGGACTCGCTCGTTAAGGGGGGGTTTCTGAGTCGTCTCTGAGACGTACACGAACCTGTGCAGCGGTCTCGTCATCGTCGCCCAGTTCGAGGGACGGTTCATACACGCCCCCGAGACTGGATAGCGGGCTCTGAATGTCCTTACCCAGTCCTTTCTTCCCAATGTTCGTCGCACCGTTCTTGTCAGCGTTATCATCCAACCCGCACTCATCGCAGAGATGCCGACCTTGACCGACTCGCTCCGTCTCCTCTTTTTCACCACACCGCCAGCACGTCTGACTGGTATTGTACTCGTTCACCACTTTCACGCCAATACTAGCGAATCGTGCCTTGTACTTGATGTATTGTTTCAGCGTGTAGTGAGGTATCGAGTGCAATCGACGGTTCATCTCCGACCCTTTGTCCTGATTCTGGATACCTTCGAGATTCCCGATGACGATGAGAGTATTCCGCTCCTTGGCGTCCTCGACAATCTGTCGGCTAATCTTGTGGAGTCGGTCGTCAATCGCACGCCACTCGCTATCCTTGGAGGACACCAGCGTATCGTACGCCCCTTTCTCTTGGAGTCGAGTGCGAAGTTCCTGATGGTGTCGGCGCAGTTGCCGAATCTCTTCGCCGTAGAACGTGGTCTCCCGAGAGGGCAGTGCCACCGACACTGCAACCCAACGGGAACCTAAATCCACGGCGAGAACACCATCGTACTCGTCCTGTAACTCGACTCGCTGTTTTATCGAGAGGTGAGCGTAGTACTCGCCATCTTCCTTGACGATTTTCGAGTCTTTCACCTCGGCATCGTCAGGAATCGGCTCGTGCGGATTGATTGGAACGTTGACTCCACCATATATTTGCGAGACTGGGATGTTCATCCACCAGTCCGCTAACTCAGTGTCGT
>NZ_JBLRWX010000031.1:0-35515 GCF_047921035.1 Natronococcus sp. | reverse complement strand
GGGGTTGTCCACCCCGTTCTTGTGGTTCTTCGAGGCGACCTTCGCCAGGCTCTCCCGAGGGGCGTCGAAGCGCTCGAGGTAGTGACGCGCGGTCATCCCCGCGAAAGAGGGCAGCGTCACGCCCGTCTTGTACTCGACGGGGTGGGTCAGCGAGGCGATGACGTCGGTCGCTTCGCCCGTCGTCCGATGGGTCATCTTCTCGCCGCCGACGAGCAGCGTCATCTCGCTCGCCCCGCTTGCCACCGACTGCCAGGCGGCGTAGATTCCCGCACCGCCGCTCGAACTGGTCTGATCGATGCGCTGGGTGTAGGCCGGCAGGGCGCCGATATCGTGGGCCAGGCCGTTCATCACGCCGGTCTGTCCCTCGAACTCGCCGCTTGCCATGTTCGAGACGTACAGGTGTTCGACTTCCTCGGCGTCGACGCCCGCGTCCTCGAGACACTCGAGTCCGGCCTCCGCGAGGAGTTCCTGGATCCACTCCTCGCGTTGCCCGAACTGGGTCATCGAGGCGCCGATGATTGCAACGCGTTCCATATCCACCCCGACACAACTCAATGATTTATATTGAAGGGATTGCGGCAGCGTTCGACGGCCGACGGGAAACTCGGGCGTGCGCTTGCCGTCGACTCACCCCTCCTCGAGTGCGACCAGAATGCCGTCGGCACGGATCGCGTAAACGAGACCGTCCGCGAGCGCCAGCCCGCCGTGCGTTCCGACGCCGTCCGTCGGCTCGGTACTCCAGCGGACGGCCTCGTCCGCAACCGACACCGCAAACACCGCGTTCCGATCGTCCTCGGCAGCGTACACGGTCTCGTCGGTCGCGATCGGACTCGTTCGACCGACGGTTACCGTCCGCTCGTACTCCGAGTCGAGGTCGACGCGCCAGCGCTCCTCGCCGCTCGCGGCGTCGATCGCGTAGAGGCCGTACCCGCCGGCGTACACCGTCCCGTCGACGACCACCGCCGGCGTCTCGATTCCGGATCCGGACTCCAGTGCCGTCTCCTCGAACGTCCACAGCACCTCACCCGTCGTTGCGTCCACCGCGTACACGCCGTCGCTGACGAAATACAGTCGGTCGCCGGCTGCCGTCACCGCCCGGATCGGAACGTCATCGGATCGGTGCTCGCCGTCGTTCAGACCCACGAGCGTCGACCCGTCGCCGGTCTCGGAATCCAGCTCTCGGACCTGGCCGTCCTCGGTTCCGACGTAGACGGTTCCCTCGGCGACGGCGAGTGCCGGATCGTCGAACTCGAGCGACACATCGTCGAACGTCCACCGCGGTTCGACGTCGTTTTTCGGTCCGTCGGCTGCCGAATGTCTCGTGTTCGCTACATCGTGCCCGGCCACCGGCCACCCGTCCGGAGACGTCGTGTCGATCGTCGGCTCGTCGTCCTCCGGCTCCGTGCCGTTGCTCGCCGACGAACACCCCACGACGCCGATCGCACCGACCGTCGCGAGCCACTCGCGTCTCGTCCGTTCGCTCATACCGAGCGACCTCGTCGCGACGATAAGTGCTTTCTCGGCGGGACGGGCTCGAGAGACGAGCTACGCCGACTCCGCCGCGGCCGTCTGCAAGTCGCTCGCTCGAGAACGGGCCTGCGAGATGACCGCGGGCCGGGCCTCGAAGGCGACGAGGACGTCCTCGTCGCCGTAGGTGACGTCCTCGACGTGGGCGTTGTCGTGGAGCCAGGAGACGACGCTCATCGTGTCGTCGGTCATCGGAAGGACGAGCCGTTCCTCCTCCCAGTCGGGCAGCTCCCGGTCGATGCGCTCGAGCAGGTCGTCGACGCTGGTCCCCTCTTTTGCGCTGACGACGACGGGGTTCGGAGCGAGCGCCGAGAGGGCCTCCGTCTTGCGCTCGAGTTCCTCGTCGTCGATCTTGTCGACCTTGTTCAGGACGGTGACGATCGGCGCCTCGTTTCGCTCGTAGAGGGTGTCGTGGCAGGTGACGAGCTTCTCGTGGATCTCGTCGACATCTTCGCTGACGTCGACGACGAGCAAGACCAGATCCGCCCGGTAGACCGAGTCCAGCGTCGACTTGAACGACTCGACCAGCCAGTGGGGGAGGTCGCTGATGAAGCCGACGGTGTCCGTGACCAGGACGTCCCGGGGTTCGATGTCGGCCTTCCGGGTCGTCGTCCCGAGCGTCGTGAACAGCTTGTCCTGGGACTCCGCGGTCGCGTCCAGGTCCGGATGGAGGTCTTCGTTCTCCTCGACGTCGAGGTCGGTCGCGAGCCGGCGGAGCAGCGTCGACTTCCCGGCGTTGGTGTAGCCGGCGAGCGCGACCAGGTCGAACCCGGAGTCACGCCGGCGCTCGCGGCGGTGTTCCTCGGTCTGCTCGATCTGTTCGAGCTCGTCCTTGATTCGGCTGATCTGGGCCTTGATGTCCCGCTCGCGGCTCTCGTCGTACTCGCCCAGCCCCATGAATCCGGGGTGTTCCTCGCGCTTGGCGAGACTTGTCTTGGCCTCCGCCCGCGGGAGCTCGTACCGGAGTTCGGCGAGTTCGACCTGGAGCTGGGCCTTCCGGGTCCGGGCGCGCTGGCCGAAGATCTCGAGGATCAGGGTGAACCGATCGATGACCTCGACGCCTTCGGGTAGCAGCTGGCCGAGGTTGTAGGTCTGGTAGGGACCGAGGCGGTTGTCGAAGATGACCGTCGTCGCCTCGGTTCGCTCGGCGACCGCGGCGAGCTCCTCGGCTTTCCCCTCGCCCAGCTGGAGCGCCGCGTCGGCGGTTCGAGACTGGGTCACTTCGCCGACGACGGTGTAGCCGGCCGCCGCCGCGAGTTCGCGGATCTCGGCCGTGTCTGGCGTTCCGGAGTCGACTCGTTTGGCGATGATCGCGTTCATGCAAGTACTCGTGTGTAGATCGGGTGGTCGCGCGAGACGGATCGCTCGTCGTCCGTGCGGTCGACCGCAGTCGTCCCGGGGCCGTCGCTCGGGCGACGAGCGCGTCCGGGGACGCTACTGATGGCGGCCGAACACCTCCGTTGAACGGTCGCGGAGCATACCCCGGTGTACGCGGCGGATCGTCTTGAATCCAGTGCACGATTCGGCGCGAGCGGCGAGTTCGGTCCGAAAGAGGGCGAAACGGCGCTGCTACCGCGTGTTGAGGTCGTCCTTGTCCTTGATGAGTTCCGTCTCGGCCTCGCCGCTCGAGTGTTCGTTGACGGTATCGTAGAACTTGTTCTGTAGCCCCGCAGGGAACGTTAGCACGCCGATCCAGGAGCCGTCGGCCTGCCACTCCTCGCGCTCGAGGTCGCCGAACTCGCGGATCTTCGACTGCGCGCTACCGGCGTGCTCGGCGGGGATCTGGACGGCCATCGTCACCTCCTCGAACCGGATCGGAATCACGGGTCGCAGGTCGTCGAGTGCGTCGTCGACCTGCTGCTGGGCGGGTTCCATCGGATCGACGGTGAAGCCGGCCTCCTCGAGGGCGTTGTCGATCCGTTCTGGAGGGTGGGGCGCGTTGTCCATCTGCGGGTTGACCGCGTTGCGGGTGATCGTGTCGATCAGCTGCTTGCGCTTTCGCTCCTGCATCTCGCGGCGCTGGTCGGCCGTGATCTGGATCTCCCCTTCTTTGATCACCTCGGGGATGATCTCGAGGGGGTCGGTCGTGTCGAAGACCTTCTCGAGGTCTTCCTCTGCGGGTCGGTCCCCGCGGGAGGCGTTCTCGAAGACGTCCTCGGCGGCGATGACGTCCTCGAGGTCGCCCTCGAAGTCGCCGCGTTTGATCGCTAGCGCCGCGTCCGGGTCGACAAGCACTTCGAACCGCGCCCCGTGTGACTCGAGTCGCGCCGTCACCGCCTCGTCGAGCGATATCATACCGGAGCATACCTCCGGCCGGGTAAAAGAGCTTTTCCTGCCGGCGTTGCAGCGATTACTCGTCGGCTTCCTCGTCCTCGCCGTCGTCGAGCAGGTCGTTCTCCTCGAGGTGGGTCTCGATCTTGTCGTGGTCGAACTGCTCGAAGGACTCGGTTTCGACGTCGATCGTCGCGAGTCCGACCTCGCTGGGCAGCAAGGAGCCGTCGTTGACCGACGCGAGCGCGTCGAGGGCGAGCGCGATGCCGCCGTCGAGGTCGGCCTCGTCGTCGTAGTTCTCCTCGAGGTACTCCTGGAGTTCGCCGCGGTCGGAGCCGACGGCCAGGGCCTTCCATTCGTAGGGCGTCCCCGAGGGGTCGGTCTCGAACAGTCGCGGCTCGCCGTTGTCGATACCGCCGACGATCAGGGCGACGCCGAACGGCCGCGCCCCGCCGACCTGGGTGTACTGCTGGATGTGGTCGGTAACTTCCTTCGTCAGCGTCTCGACGCCGATCGGCTCGCCGTAGCGGAGGTGGTTGACCTGCGCCTGCCGACGGGCGAAGTCGATCAGCTGGCGGGCGTCGGCCACGTGGCCGGCACTCGCGATGCCGACGTGGTCGTCGGCCTTGTGAATCTTCTCGACGCTCGAGTCCTCCAGCAGCGGGGAGGGAACTCGCTTGTCGACGGCGAGAACGACGCCGTCGTTGGTTCGCACGCCGATGCTTGCTGTGCCTCGCTTGACCGCCTCGCGAGCGTACTCGACCTGGTAGAGTCGGCCGTCGGGCGAGAAGATCGTGATGCCGCGGTCGTACGCCTGCTGTTGTTGTTGTCCCTGCATAGTATCACGCGAAATCGCAATCGAGGTCTGTCGCGCCCACGAACGCGTCATCGAGTCGCACGTCTGCAGACCCGTCGCGCACGACGGCGACTCGCTCCTCGTTCCGGAACACGACGTTTCTCTCCTTCGATTCTTGCCGGCGGCGTCCTAAATAGTTTTCTTCACCGGCACGGATCGTGCCACTGATACCGCGGACCCGAATCCCGACCGCAGCGCCGTCGATCTCGTCGATACAGGCGATCGCCGCCCTGGCGGGCTCGGTCTCGCCCCGACGGACCCGCACGATCGCGGATCCGGTTCCGTCGTCGAACTCGAAGCGAACGACCGTCAGATCGGCTGCAGCGCTGCCCGGATCACCCAGCAGGTTCTGGCCCGCGTACCAACACTCCCGCTGGAACGCCCGCCGGTCGACGGATGCGTCGGGCCACCCCTCGAGTTCGAGGACGAGGTAGCGCCAGCGGGGCTGGAGGTGTTTCGGGAGGTGTTTCATTCGCCGGAGTCCGCGTCGGGAGCCTCGGCCTCGGCGACCGGACTCCGCTCGGCGACCAGCACGCCGACCTGGTCGTGGACCCGTTCGACGGCCGTCAGCGAGAAGCCCGCGCTCGTGAAGGCGTCGGCGAGGGTGCCGACGGTCGCCGGATCGTCGACGTCGGGCGAGTAAAACGGCGCCTCGGGGACGGGCTCGCCGAAGAACATCACGTCCCCGAGGACGAACTTGCGGGGCTCGAGGTCGGCGATCACGTCGATCGCCTCCCGTTTCTCCTCGTCCGAGAGGTGGTGCATGGCGAAGTTCGAGGTGACGATGTCCACTCGAGGGGATCGAGTGTGGGCTCGAGACGTCTCCGACGTCTCGGCGTCGACGGGCCCGTCGTACTCGGGCTCGCGGAAGGTCCCGCGATCGAACTCGACGTTCTCGAGGCCTTCGTCCTCGGCCTTCGCGCGCGCCTCGTCCATCATCCCCTCGCTGATGTCCCGGCCGACGACCCGCTCGGCGTCGGGCGCGAGCGCGAGCGCGATGGCGCCGGTTCCGGTTCCCAGATCGAGGACGACGTCCTCGGCGTCGGGCGCGGCGTGTTCGATCACCAAGTTCGCGCAGGCGCGGTACTCGTCGGACTTCGACTCGTCGTACGCGCTGGCTTTCTCGTCGAATCGGGCGGCGTGTTCCTCAGGACTCTTCTTCATACCTCCCCCGTTCGACCCCCGGCTCAATGAACGACTCGGACTGCACGCGACGATTGCGCTCCGCGAGGCGGCCCCACTCGGCCAGTCCCTCCTCGACGAACGCCCTCGAGAGACCGATCTCCTCGCCTACCGCCTGCAGCTCCCGAGGGGCGCGAAGCTCGAGGTGCGAGTACGGGTCGGCGCTGACGACATAGGGCGCGTCGTAGTAGTCGACGATCTCCTCGAGTTTCCGCAGCGACTGGATCGCCCGCACGCGGCGACCGCCGCTCGCTCGAAGGACCCCCGAGAGGTCGAACTCGATCCGAACCCCGTTCTCGACGGCGGCCTTCGCCAGCACGTGGTTGACGTCACCGCTCCCGGCCATCGGCCCCGCCAGCACGTCGACCTTCGGTTGCTCGACGGCGAAGCGGTTCAGGGCGTTCGTCCCGCCCTCGAGGGCGACGATCGTCTCCGTGGAGCGGTAGTTGCCGACCGCGCCGCTCGCTTGCTGGGGATCGTCGGCCCGGATCTCGACGCCCCGGACGACGTCGATCCCGTACTCGTCGGCGATCGCGTCGGCGTCGTAGTCGGCTCGAGTTCCGGAGTGGTTGCGCACGACCACCCCCTCGTAGCCGTAGTCGGCCGCCCGCTTCACGAGCCTGGCGACCGTGCTCTGTCCCTCGGGGTGGGCGCGGACGGCCTCGTACATACTCGAGGACTCTCGGGGCTTCGACTTGGGGTTTGCGTCACGCGACGAGGTTGCAATCCGTGGCCGGGAGCGCGCTCGCCGAAAGTCGGCGAGCGCGCGACTCGGGGAAGGGCAGGCGGTCACACCGCAACCGAGCGGGAGCGAAGCTCCCGCGAGGTCCAAAAGAGCTGCGCTCTTTTGAGGATTTTACCGAGGGACAGCGCGCTGGCGGCAGCTCTGCTGCCGTCAGCGTGCAAGACCGCAGAGTAAAAGGTTGTTAGTTGAGAATCGACTGCGCGACCGTCGCGAGCTGGCCGTTGTCGGCCTCGGTGAGCCGCTCGTCGCCGATCTTCAGGCGCAGGCGCGGGCGGCCGACGTCGATGGGGACCTTCTCGGTGTCGATCAGGCCCATGTCTTCGAGCTTGGTCTTCGTGCGGCTAAAGGTCGCCTTGCTGGCGATACCGACGTCCTCGCCCCACTTGCTGATGTCGTACAGCAGCGCCTCGTTTTTCGCGGCTACGAGCAGCGAAATCGTCACCTCGTCGAGGCCGTCGCCGTCGCCGCGGGCGGTCTCGAGCGAGTCGAGGATCGCCGAGAAGTCCTCCTCGGCGCCGGCGCTGATCTCGTCGGAGAGGGTGTTTCGGACGTCGGTGATCGGCGGCGTCCGGAGGTTGAACGCCGAGGCATCCTCCCAGCGGGTCGCGTAGGCGTCCTGGGTGTCGGCGACGAAGCTCTCGTCGTCGGTGACGAGCCCGCCGACGCGGTCGTTGGCGTGGACGATGGCGACGACGCTGTCCTCGGTCACGAGTAGGGAGTTCTCGGGGGCCTCCTCGAGGGTGCGCAGCGAGAGCGCGCCCTGGCTGACGAGGTCCGCGGCGTTCGAGGCGACGATGAAGTCGTCCATGACGTCTTTGAGCGTCCGCTCGTCGGCGAGCATGTGCACCGACGGGAGTTCCCCGTCGAAGTTCGTCGCGACCGAGACGAACTGCTCGATGGCGTCCCGCGAGGGGTTTACCATGTAGACGTCGCCGCTGGCGTCTTCGAGCACCGATTCGAGGATATCGTCAATCTGGTGATTGAGTAAATTCGAGGTCATGCCAATACAGAAGTAAACGAGGTACAGTTACTTAATTTTGGTGGCCGTTTGCCCACCAGAACTACCCAGTTCTGCCGGCGTTGTGCGACCGCGTCGCGAGCCCGTCACCGAATTAGGCCGTAGGGCCGCCGCACGGTCGCCCCATTCATTTTTATAGTATATAGAAGAAAATTAGTATTATAGTCCGTTCTATCTATACTTATATCTGAAATTACGACAAAACTTATGTTCACCTTCTGTTATTGTAGGGCTGCATGGGTGCAATTGGTGACCTGATCGATGCGGTGCAGGTGTGTGTCGAACAACGACTACGAAACGACGGTGACGACCGTTCGCTCCTTCGAGCGAGCGGTGTCAGTACGTACAGCGGTCCGTAGCCGCTAGACGAACTGCGACCACAGTTCTCCGGACCAGTAGATATCGCCGTCGTAGATAACTGACGACTCCGTATCCTTGAGCAGTGACACGAGTTCGGACTGCTCCAGCGTGAAACTGGACTCGTTCCCACAGAGGTAGGCGTACTCGCTGTCGGTCGTGTGTGGGACGTAGTACGATCCCGTCGCGCGCGTCGAGTAACAGTCGAACGTCGCCAGATACCGATCGTCCTCGAGTTCCTCGAGGGTGATCGTCGTCGGGAGCCGGCTGTCGCTCTGGGTGAGCGAGTGGGTGCCGTCGCCGACGACGGCGTAATCCTTGCCCATCATGATCCGGCGGCGGGCGAGTCGAAGCGCGCGCTCGATGCTGAAGCCGTGAACGAGCAGTTTGGCGAACGTCGAGCCGACCTTGATCGCGTGGTCGTTCAGCACCTTCCGGAACGTCACCGCGCCCGCGACGCTGCCCTTCTCGATCAGCTCCATCCCCTCGTAGTAGGAGCCACAGGCGTTGAGGAAGAACGTCTGGGCCGAACACTGTTCCAGACTCGAGGCCGAGAGCGTCCCGTCGGTACAGCGGAGACCGCCGGTCTCGCAGTGGCCGATGTAGTGAACGAAGTCGTACTCGCTCTCGAACACCGCCGCGAGTTCCTTCCGCGTCAACCCCTCCTCGACGGTGACGTCCATCCGGACCTCGTCCGACCGTCGGCGGTAGATCTCGGCGACGTCGTCGTGTTCGCCGGCCATATCGGGGTCGTTCAGGACGACGCAGATCGACGTCGACTCGCTCGAGCGCTCGAGGTACGCCAGCCGGTTGTGGTAGGCTGCAGCCGTCGATTTGAAGACGTCGATCGGGACGCCGTCGGCGAGCCAGCCGTGGACCCGCGCGTCCCGCAGGTCGGGTTTGACGATGTCGACGGAGGCGACCTGTCCGGAGTGGGTCCCTCCGGGCGAGCCGCTTCCGCCGCGGTAGAAGTCGGTCAGCGAGCGCTCGATCAGCTCCTGGCCCTCGAGTTCGGAGGTTCGGGGGGTATAGAGGAGACTCATCCGATCGAGCAGGAACGGCAACGTCTCGGCGGTCTCGTACTCGGGGGCGACATACGTCGCGAGGTGCCACTCCGGGAGGCGGTGTTCGACCGCCTCGTAGGGAACGTCGAGGTAGGTCGCGAGCCGCGTCGCGGGCGTCGCCTCGTAGAGTCGTTCGGCGTCGAGTTCGAGGACGTCGAGCAGGCTCGACTCGGCGAGCTGGGTTCCGTACGGGCCGACGTTACGGGCCAGGCAGTCCAGGAAGAACGTCTTCCGGAGGAGCCGTTCGACGTCCCGCTCGAGGCCGGGCATGGGTGACAGCTCCCGTTCGACGCCCTGGTCGGGAACGCGAAGCCGCGGGCGCGTCCCGACGATGTCGTCGCTGTCGGTCGTTCGCACCGTCGCCTGGAGGTAGTACGCGAGCGATGCGGTACCGTACAGCGCCTCGTAGCTGGGCGGAACGACGAGTTCGATGTCGCTCTCGCGGCGCTCGGATCGGACCCCCTCGGGGATATTCAGCTCGTCGCCGAACTCGATCAGCGGCGGGTGGCCCCGAAGCGTCGGATACGTGCGGTCGGGGCTGGTGGTCTTGTACGAGGAGGCGAGATGGGAGATCGCCGTCGCGACCTCGGCCGGAGAGTCGGGGACGGTGATCGTCCCCGCAGGACGTTCGTGGCGGCTTCGGAGACCGATGATGACGCGAATCGGCTCCGGGAAGGAGACGACGATCGACTCGAAGTTGTCGGTCTTCCGGATGGTCGCGCGTCCGGAAAAGCGGAGGTAGCTCTTGATCTCCGTGTCGACGTCGATGACGTACTCGTCGGGGGGCAACGACAGGGGTTCGCCGCCGGGGTCGAGCTCGTACCGCGCGCTCGAGCCGAGCGCGAACGCGTAGACGACCGCGTTCGGGAACCGGAGCTCGTCGGTCGTGACCGTGATGGTCTCGTCGACCGGGCGCGGGATCTCGCGGCCCGATCCGACGACGGAGAGATCGCTGCCGACAACCGTGAGTTCGGCGTTATCCGAGTCCATCACGTGGAGCGTTTCCCCGGCCGTCGCCCACTCTATCATTCGGTATGCTCAATACCCGCCCGATTAGTTAGGTGTATCGGACGTTGCTGCCAGTCCGGAACGTTCCGTCAGGAGAGCGCTACTGGCTCGACTTGCCGTAGACGGGTACACTTATCCCTTCACCGGACCGCACACCAGACATGGATCACGAGCACGTCCGGGACGTCGACCCCGCCGTCGCCGACGCACTCGAGGGAGAGATCGATCGGCAGCGGGAGTCGCTCCAGATGATCGCCAGCGAGAACCACGTCAGTCGCGCCGTTCTCGATGCCCAGGGGAGCGTGCTGACGAACAAGTACGCCGAGGGCTACCCCGGCGAGCGCTACTACGGCGGCTGCGAGTACGCCGACGAGGTCGAGGAGCTGGCGATCGACCGCGCCACGGAGCTGTTCGGCGCCGAGCACGTCAACGTCCAGCCCCACTCGGGCACCCAGGCCAACCAGGCCGTCTACTTCGCGATGCTCGAGCCCGGCGACAAGATCCTCTCGCTGGATCTGACCCACGGGGGCCACCTCAGCCACGGCCACCCGGCGAACTTCGTCGGTCAGCTCTACGAGGTCGAACAGTACGAAGTCGACCCCGAAACGGGCTACCTCGACTACGAGGGGCTGGCCGACCACGCCGCCGAGTTCGAGCCCGACGTTATCGTCTCGGGCTACTCCGCGTACCCCCGGGAGGTCGAGTGGGAGCGCATCCAGGAGGCGGCCGACGACGTCGGCGCCTACCACCTCGCCGACATCGCCCACATCACGGGTCTCGTCGCCGCCGGCGTCCACGAGTCGCCGGTCGGCACCGCCGACTTCGTCACCGGCAGCACCCACAAGACGATCCGCTCGGGACGGGGCGGCATCGTCATGTGCGACGAGGAGTACGCCGACGACATCGACGCCGCCGTCTTCCCCGGCGGACAGGGCGGTCCGCTGATGCACAACGTCGCCGGCAAGGCCGTCGGCTTCAAGGAAGCCCTCGAGCCCGAGTTCGAGGAGTACGCCGAGCAGACTGTTGCCAACGCGAAGGCGCTGGGCGACCAGCTTTCGGAACACGGCTTCTCGCTGGTTTCGGAGGGAACGGACAACCACCTCGTGCTCGTCGACCTCCGCGAGAGCCATCCCGATACCTCCGGCGGGGACGCCGAGGAGGCCCTCGAAGACGCTGGCATCGTCCTCAACGGGAACACGGTTCCCGGCGAGACCCGCTCGCCGTTCGACCCCTCGGGCATCCGCGCGGGCACGCCCGGGCTGACGACGCGGGGCTTCGACGAGGACGACTGTCGCACCGTCGCGGACCTGATCGCTCGCGTGATCGACGCACCCGACGACGAGGACGTCATCGAGGCCGTCCGCGAGGACGTCGAGGCGCTGTGTGCGGAGAACCCGCTGTACGAGTAGTCGACTCGATTCGGACCGATCGCGCGCACTGATTGCGTTCGACTTTTCGCGTTCGTTTCGTACCGGTGACTCGTATCCGAATACGCACCCGGAACGGTCACACGTGGTACGCGACTAGTCGTCGTTGCCGCCGGTGTTTCCGTCGATGGCCTCGTGTTTGTGGAGCAGGGACATCTTCTCGCGGAGGTCTTCGCCTTCCTCGCCGTAGGTTCGCACACGGTAGACGTACAACAGCGACACCAGTCCGATCCAGACGGCCTGTAGCACGAGCGCCGACGGAGCACCGAGAGCGACGAAGATCATGAACGCACCCGAGACGACGACGTTGCCGACGGCGACGACCTTCAGCAGCCACAGCGGGAGCTTGTAGAACGAGTACTGGTAGCGCTGGGGGAACGTCTTCGGCAGGTTCCACAGCGCGACGCCGGTGATCATGAAGCTAATGAAGATGCCGGTGACCGTCACGGTGACGAGCCAGTCGAGGACGTCGACCGCGAGAATCCCGTCTAGGGGCCCCATCAGCGGTGCGGCGAGAAGCGGCGGGAGACTGAGCAACAGAAGCGCGCGATGGGGCGTATTGAACCGATCGTGGATCCCCGCGAAGAAGCCGGGGATGACGTCGTCGCGGGCCGCGCGCATGATCGTCCGCGAGTAGGAGGTGTACAGCGTATTGGTCGTCGTCGCCGCGGCGACGAGCGCGCCGAGCGCGACGAACGCGATCGCCCATCCGGGCATGATACCGTCTGCAACGGCCGCGAGACCGCCCTCGACGGCCTGTCCGTCCTCACCGACGATCGACTCCCACGGAACCGCACCGACGAGCGCCACGACGGTTCCGATCGTCAGGACGGCGACGAGTGCCATCCCGACGGCTAGCACGCGCGGGATGTTCTTCGCCGGATTCTCGAGTTCCTCGCCGATCTCGATGATCATGGCAAAGCCCTGGAAGGGGATATACAGCGTCACGGCAGCCAGGAAGAAAGGTGCGTAGCCGTCGGCGAACGGTTCGCCCTCGCTCGCCGGAAACAGCGGCGTGACGTTCGACGCCTCGAAGGAGGTGAGTCCGCCGGCGATGAACGTCAGCATCGCCGCCATCAGAAAACAGACCAGAAGGATCTGGACGTTCGCGGCCAGTCGCACGCCGACGTAGTTGAACGTCAGGAAGGCACCCAACAGCAAGTAGACGGAGACCAGCGTCGGGAGTTCGACGAACACGGGGACGTACTCGGCGAATCCGAGCGCGGCGAACAACAGATACGCCCAGACCGCCATCACCGGAACCGCGACTCCCAGGAACCCCCAGTACGGACCGACCAGCCGCGAAGCGTAGACGTACGTACCGCCGGCGACCGGGATCGCCCCGCCGAGTTGCAACAGGAGAAGAATTCCCAGGACCATCGGGATCACCGATAGCAAGATCGCGACGACGATGCTCGGCCCCGCGATGGCCGCCATCTGCGTCGGTACGATGAAGATGCTCATTCCCACTGCCGTCCCGATGAGCAACGCTACTGCGGCGATCGGGCCGACCCGTTCGTTGATCAGCTTGAATTCGTCGTCCGACATCGATACTGTGCAAGTCAATACCAGACAGTCCAATATTAACATTGTTGTTTTTAAGTCGGGAGTGTGTTGGCAGACGGAAGGATACAAACGTGATAGCCTGATGCTGTACAGGGAGTGTACTGGTAACGGATACTGATTGACTCTCTCATCAACTTCGAGAACGGTATCGATCAGTGATGGATCGGCGACCACCCCTCGACTGTCCGGCTATCGGTCGCGAAATCGACCGCTTTCACGAGAAAAGTACCCACAAACATGCTTGTTAGATCCAAAGCCGGTCGTGGTTCGCTCGAGTGGGCCTCGAGCGACGCGACGAGTCGTTGCATGCAGATGACTTATAGACGAGCGTGATGGTCGGGAACACATGCCATTCGATCGAACGGCTATCGGTCGTCGAACAGTGCTCTCGGCGGTCGGAGCTGCAGGTATCGCCGGTCTCACGGGAAAGGGCGGGGCGACGCGAGGATCGCTGGCTCGCGGCGAGTCAGGGACGGACGGCGACGAGCCCGCTACCGTTCCGGACGGCCTCGAGCGGATCGACCGGACCTTCGACTACCACCTCGAGACGGGACTGCACCACGGCGCGCAGCTATCGGTGTGGGAGGACGGCGAGCTCGTCGCCGATCTCGCTGGCGGCGTCGACGGCCCCGACGGCGACGAGGTGACCGACGACTCCCGGTTCCTGCTGTTTTCCTGTACGAAGCCGTACGCCGCGGCCTGTCTCCACGTGCTCGCGGACCGCGGAGAGATCGACTTCGACGACCGCGTGGTCGACCACTGGCCCGAGTACGCCGACTCGGGATCGCCGAAAGCGGAGACGACCATCCGTCACGTTCTGAGCCACCAGGCCGGAATCCCGGCGGTCGACGTCGACGACGAACCCGACCGCTGGAACGACCCGAACGCGATCGACTGCGCGGTCGAGGCGGCCGACCTCGCCTTCGAACCCGGCGAAACCGCCCAGTACCACGTCTTCAGCTTCGGGTGGATCGTCGCCGGACTCGTCCGACGGATCGACGGCCGGCGGATCGATCGGTTCGCGCGCGAGGAGGTGTTCGAGCCGCTGGGGATGGACCGCACCCACATCGGACTCCCCGACGACGAGCCCGACGACGTCGCGACGCTGGTCGGCTTCGAGCCGTTCGACCGCGTCGGCGAGCCCGAACCGATCGTCGGCTACACCACCGAGGAGGCCGCCGCGGAATTCAATCGCGAGGACGTCCGGCGGAGCGTCGTTCCGGCCGCGAACGCCGTCGGTACCGCCGGCGATCTGGCCAGGTTCTACGCCTGTTACGTCAACGGCGGCGAGCTCGAGGGAACCCGGCTGCTCGCGGAGGAGACGGTCGACGAAGCGGCCGCGCCCCAGGCCGAAGTCGGACCCGAGGGCGGCGTCGGCACCGCACAGCGTTACGGGCTCGGCTTCCAGCTCGGCGGTACCGTTCCGGACCGCCACGGCGTGCCCGACCCTGCACGCACCTACGGCCACGCCGGCCTCGGCAGCAGCATCTCCTGGGCCGACCCCGAGGAGGGGCTCGCGTTCGCGTACGTGACCAACGGGATCCGGGATACCTACGAACACGACGTCCGAATGGCGACGATGGGCGAGACGGCTCGAGGGGCGCGTCGGTAGACCCGATTGTATACAAGAGCGCGTATACTATCGGCGATTTAGAGATCGATATAGGCACGAACCCGAGCGTTGATTAGCCTCGCGACCGCCCTCTCGAGTATGACCGAGATCATCGACGGAAAGGCCGTCGCGAGCGAGATCCGCGACGACCTGACGGACGCGATCGAGCGACTGGCCGACGCGGGTGCGCGGCCGGGACTGGCGACGGTGCTGATGGGCGACGATCCTGCAAGCCAGACCTACGTCGAGATGAAACGGCGCGACTGCGAGGAGGTCGGCATCGAGAGCACGCACGTCGACGTCGACGGCGACGCTCCCGCCGAGGAGCTGTACGATTCGATCGCCGACCTCAACGACGATCCCGAGATCCACGGCTACATCGTTCAAGCCCCGGTCCCCGACCACGTCGACTACCGCGAGGTGATCCGTCGGGTCGACCCCGCGAAGGACGTCGACGGCTTCCATCCGGAGAACGTCGGCCGACTCGTCGCGGGTGACGCTCGATTCCGGCCGTGTACGCCCCACGGCGTTCAGAAGCTGCTCGCCCACGCCGGCGTCGAACTCGAGGGCGCGGATGTAACGATCGTCGGTCGATCGGACATCGTCGGCAAACCCCTGGCGAACCTGCTGATCCAGAAGGCCGACGACGGGAACGCGACGGTGACGGTCTGTCACTCCCGAACCGAGAACCTCGCGGAGAAGACCCGCAGTGCGGATATCGTCGTCGCTGCCGCCGGCGCCCCCGAACTGATCGACGGCTCGATGATCGGCGACGGCGCAGTCGTGATCGACGTCGGCGTGAACCGCGTCGATGCGGATACGGAGAAGGGGTACGAACTCGTCGGCGACGTCGAATTCGAGAGCGCGGAGGAACGAGCGAGCGCGATCACGCCCGTCCCCGGCGGTGTCGGCCCGATGACCCGCGCGATGTTGCTGTACAACACGGTCAAAGCCGCGAGCTTGCAGACGGACGTGGACGTCGACCTGCCCTGACTACGTTACGCCGCCCGGCTCGAGGTCCTCGAGTCGGTTCTGGGCCTGCGTAAACGCCAGTTCGTCCCCCCGGAGTCCGTTCGCGAGGTCGCGGGTCGCCTCGAGCAGGCGCTCGGCCGTTTCCGGGTCGACGTCGCCGTCGAGCATCCGGATCCGCTTGACGTGGTCGCCGAGCGTCTCGAGGGCGCCGCGTTCGGCGTCGGTTAGCTCCCGATCCTCGGCCCAGCTCCGGACGTCCCGGCGGTACTCTCTGACCGCGTTCGCGTACGCGAGCCCGCGGGGACCCTGCAGGGGCGGCGGCACCTCCTCGGCGGGCGGTCGCTCGCCACGATCGGCACCACGGAGCAGGGAGAGGAAGTACAGCTCCTCGCGGTCCTCGAGGGCGACGGTCCGACCGACGACGTCGGCGACGTGGCGCAGTTCGGTCGCCGCCAGATAGCGGTCGTCGAGGTCGCGGAGGTCGCCGGCGTTGATGAACCCCCGTCGTCGAATGTATTCTTTCGCGTGATCGCGCGCGCGAGCCGCGAGGTCGTCGGTCGCGACGTCGTCGATATCGTTTCTGACCGAGGTGAGGTCGAACTCGACGGAGAGGTCGGTGTGTTCGGTTCGGTCGTCGAGACCGACGCTGCGCAGACTCCCGCAGGCCGGGCAGCCGACGTTGCCGGTCTCGTAGTACGACCACCGGGTACCACACTCCGTGCACTCGCGCTCGCCCCTGATCTTCATACGCGACGGCTACGGTCGGCCCGCAAAAAGACCCACCGACCCGGCTACGATTCTCCGGTCAACAGGAACCCCGCGGCAGCCCCGCCGACCGTCACCGTCAGCCAGTACGTACAGAGCCGATAGATCAGCGCGATCGTCAACGCGGCCGCGGGCTCGAGCCCGCCCAGGGTCGTCAGCGTCGCGGTGACCATCGCCTCGACGCCGCCGGTCCCGCCGGGGGCGGGGACGACCGAGCCGAGTTTCCCGAACGCGACGGCGACCGCGACGACCGCGAACGGGAGCTGATAGCCGAGCGCGGCCGCCCCGATGTAAACCGGGAGCATCAGAAACGTCATTCCGAGGTGGGCGGCGACGACGGCGATCAGCAGCGTTCGCTTATCGGCGGAGATGGTTTCGACCGTCCGGTAGAAGCCGTCGAGGCGATCCCGAACCGCCTCCGGAGCGAGGGGGTCGTCGAGTCGGCTGCTGAACCGGCCGACGAGCCGACGAACGAGGCTCGTCAGGCCGATGACGACCGTATAGACGACTGGGGGCCGATAGACGATCAGAGCGACGATCCCGAGGAGGGTGAAAAACAGGGCGCCGAAGGCGACGAACTGGTCGATCAGCCCGTCGCCGAGCGCGTCGCCGACGGTCAGCAGGCCGAGCGCGACGAACCCGAACGTGTAGTAGGGAACGTAGTTCAACAGATCGGCCGAGAGGACGCTCGCGAGCCCGTCCTCGTAGGCCATCGACTCGTCTTTCGAGACGAGGTAGGCGACGAGCGGTTCGGTCGCGATCTGGCCGTACGGCGTGACGTACTTGAGAAACATCGCGGTCAGAAACAGGCCGCCGATCTGGGTCCGGGAGAGCCCCTCGTCGACCAGCGAGAGGAACTGCTCCCACACCACTCCGCGAAAGGCAAGCGCGAGCAGTCCCGAGAGGACGCCGAGCGCGAGGATCGAGGGGTCGGCCGAGGAAAGCTCCGCGCGGAGGTCCCCACCCCCGACGGTTCGTATCAGGATCGCCAGGAGAAAGACGGCGAGCGCGAACCCGACTCCGATCCGCCGTTTCATGTGGGGACCATCACAGCAGGCGGTCAAATAACAACGGATTCGCCGATTCGGCAACGATCGAGCGACGCCGCGATCGGGAACGGACTCGTCGTCGGGATCGGTCGTGGTGGCGGAGTCGGAACCGGTTGTCGATCGGACCGTTCCGAACCCGAGCGATCGTCGTCCCGGCACCGCTGGCTCGGAGACCGAGCAACGACGGGATGTAGTGCCGAGCGGTCAATACGCCAATACTATAGATACGATGACAGTCACCGAATCGTGTCTACTTCCCAATAGGTCATTAATGTACGGCAGTTGCAGGCCACATCGAAACCAGCGGGAGCGTCCTACCGAAGGACATGTCACGCCCAGAACTGAACCGACGGAAGTTCGTCGCCGCAGCAGGTACCGCAAGCGCACTCGCCCTGGCCGGCTGTGCCGATGACGAGCCCGGCGAGGAGGACGACGATCTCGAGGACGAGGACGACGACCTCGAGGACGACGACGAGGACGACGAGATGATGGACGACGACGAGGAAGAAGCGGACGACGAGGACGACACCTACACGCTGACGGTAACCGTCGAGGAGGACGACGAACCCGTCGAGGGTGCCACCGTGACCCTCGAGGAGGACGACGGGATCGGCGACGACGACGACGACGAGGACGACGACCTCGAGGACGACGAAAATGGCGTGGACGACGACGAGGATGCCATGGATGACGACGCGATGGACGACGAGGACGACCTCGAGGACGATGACGACGCGATGGACGACGAGGACGACCTCGAGGACGATGACGACGACGCGATGGACGACGACGAGGACGAGGAAGAGGAGACCGACGAGGACGGCCAGGTCGAGTTCGAGGACCTCGAGGACGGCGACTACACCGTCAGCGCCGAGTACGAGGGCCAGGAGGCCGAGGAGGACGTCGAAATCGACGGCGACGACGAGGAAGTCACGCTGACGCTCGGCGAGGACGACGGAATGATGGACGACGATGACGACGAGGATGACGGAATGATGGACGATGACGACGAAGATGAGGACGACGGGATGATGGACGGCGATGACGACGATGACGACGAAGACGATGGCGTGTTGGACGACGACGACGAGGACGACGACTAATCTCGGAGAGAGGGCCCACGGGCCGTCGACCGGTCCACCGAATCACCCCCACGGATCGCCCAAGCGAACGGTTGTCGGGCGGAAAACGCTCACTTACTTTCGAAACGGAACGGCGCCTCGCGGAGCCGCCGCGACGAGCGCTCCCAATAGTGAATTAGCGTCCGCCACGGCGACCTTTTTTGCCGTCGGTCCGGTAGTGATCGGTATGCGAGATGAAGACGAGATCCGGGAGCAGTACGAGTTCCTCGAGGAACACCTCGAGAGCGAGGAGATGCGCCACGACGGCGTCAGAGAGATGTTCACCTACTACAAGCGCGCGCTGGGGTGGGTGCTCGAGGAAGAACACATCTGAGGACGGTCACGGATCGGGACCTATCACCGCCCGTTCCGTTTGCGACAGAGTTAAGTACAGGGAACGGAATCTTTCGAGTGACGCTTCGCTTGGAGGGCCGAAGCGTCAGCGGGGACCAATTCAGGGCGGCAAGCGGCCGCGCGACAGTTTTCGTCGCGCGGCTCGCTTTCCTGTTTACTACTACTGTTGAGCGAGAGGTACGTGAATGAACGGTGAGTTGTGCGCCGGTGTCGTCGGGGGGTTCGAACTGGACGATCGGAGACATGAAAGCGGAGTTACGATCCGCCCCCGACCGAACCCTCACTCAAGTTATCATTTGAAACTGGCCGAAACTGCTATCTTCGATGGTAATATCCCTGTTTCACTCGAAACGACCCGATAGCCTTATTAAAATTCGACAGTAAGTACCGGTGGTACTTTCCCAATGTACGACCTGACAGGATTCCAGCGGGATCTGCTCTACGTCATCGCTGGCGAGGACGAGCCACACGGACTGGCGATCAAGGAGGAACTCGAGGAGTACTACGAGAAGGAGATCCACCACGGACGGCTGTATCCGAACCTCGACACCCTCGTCGACAAGGGACTCATCGAGAAGGGGAGCCGCGACCGGCGGACCAACTTCTACACGGTCACTCGCCGGGGTCGCCGGGAACTCGAGGCGCGCCGGGAGTGGGAAGGACAGTACGTCGACCTGTAGCGGGTTCGCTCCGCTCGTCCTCGTCGTTCTCGAGAGGCGTTCGTACCGGCGCCCTCCGAGTCTCGAGTCGGCCGTCGGCGCCGAGCGAACCCGGTCGAACTCCGCCGGCCGTCGGCAGGCCGCTTATATACGGTCGAAATAAACTACGTGGAGTGAACGGGGTCACGTTGCAACTCGCCGAGGGGCCGCTCGACGCCACCGTCGCTCGAATCGCGCTCGCGGGGGCGCTCGGACTGTTCCTCGGCCTCGAGCGCGAGTGGTCACAGAAGTCCGCCGGGATCCGAACCTTCTCGCTGATCAGCCTCCTCGCGGCCGTTTTCACGATTCTCGTCCTCGAGACGGACCTCGGCGGGAGCCTGCTGTTCCTGGGCGGGTTGCTCGTGATCGTCCAGGGCGTGTTGCTCGCGGTGCAGGGGCTCCTCGCCGAGGACGAGGAGACCAGGCTCTCGCTGACGACGTCGGTGTCGATGCTGGTCGCCTACGGCGTCGGCGCGCTCGTTGCCTCCGGCTTCATCATCGAGGGCGTCACCGTCGCGGTTCTCTCGTCGCTCCTGTTGGTCCTGAAACGGGAACTCCACCAGTTCGCCGGTGGACTCAGTCGGGAGGAAATGCGCTCGACGACCGAGTTCGCCATCCTCGCGTTCGTCATCTACCCGCTGTTGCCCGCCGAGTACGACCTCGAGATCGGCGGGCTGACGATCCCGCTCGAGCCACAGGTGATCTGGCTGATGGTCGTCGCCGTCGCCGGGATCGGGATCGTCAACTACGCGATCGTCTCGACGTACGGCGGCCGCGGGATCGCCGTCACGGGCTTTTTCGGCGGGCTCGCCTCCTCGACGGCCGTCGTCGGAACGATGCTCGATCACGTCCGACAGCGACCCGAGGCGGCCTCCTACGCCGTCGCCGCGATCTTGCTCGCGAACGCAGCGATGGCCGCCCGGAACCTCGCGATCGCCGTCGGCTTCACGATCGGCAGCGGGAGCGCGATCCTGCTCGAGGCGGTCGTCCCGCTCGGCGCCGTCATCCTGGTGGCGTTCGTCATCGCCGGGCTGACGGCCGACTGGAGCGAATCGGGGGCGATGGAACTCGAGAGCCCGTTCTCGATGAAAAACGCCCTCGCGTTCGGCGCCGTCTTCCTCGTCGTGCTCGTGTTCGGGTCGCTGGCGGAGACCTGGTTCGGCACCCTCGGCTTCTACGCAACCGCGGTCGCCAGCGGATTCGTCTCGAGTGCGGGTGCGACGACCTCCGCGGTCGTTCTCTACCGCGGGGGCCAGCTCACCGGCGCCGAGGCGACGATCGCAATCCTGCTGGCGACGGTCTCGAGCATCCTCGTCAAGACGGCGCTGGCCGCGACCTCCTCGAACGCGCGGTTTCGCAACCGGGTCGCGCTCTACAGCGCGCTCCTGCTGATCGGCGGCGGACTCGCCACGCTGGCCGTCGTCATCTAACGCCGCGGGCGGGCAGTATCCCTTTAACACGCCCGCGTTCTAATCGCCTGCATGGACCGCGATACGGTCGAACCGCAGGTAGGAACGATTCCCGGTGAGCGGGCGAAACGGTGGGCCGACTCCCACCACCGCCACGCCGCCCCGAGCACGTACGTCTACGAGTTCGTCTGGGACACGCAGGCCGAGGCGATCGGCCCGTTCTGTACCGACGTCGACGGCAACGTTCTCATGGACTTCACGAGTCACGTCGGCGCCGCGCCGCTGGGGTACAACAATCCGGCGATTCGCGAGAAGCTCGAGGCGTTCGACCTCGTCGATCCGCTGAAGATCGCCGGCCAGGACTTCTACGCCAGCGGCGGCTGGCCGCCCGAAGACCCCGAGTTTCCGGGTCCGACCCAGCTCCAGGACCGCCTGATCGCGATGACCGACCGCTACGACATGGATCGGGTCTTCCTCTCGAACTCCGGCGCCGAGGCCGTCGAGAACGCGATCAAGATCTGTTACGCCTCGGGCGGCCACCGCGCTTTCACCTTCGACGGCGCCTTCCACGGCCGGACCCTGGGCGCGCTCTCGCTCAACCGTTCGAAGGCCGTCCACCGAACGGGCTACCCCGAGATCCCCGGCGTGATCAGCGTTCCCTACCCCTCGACGGGGGCGGGGTACGAGCGCGACTGGCTGACCGACGGCCCCGGCGGGAACGTCGTCGCCGACAAACTTCATCCCGACCGGGGCGTGATCGACCCCGACGAGGTCGCCTTCCTCATCCTCGAGCCGATCCAGGGCGAGGGCGGCTACCGCGTCGCCCACCCCGAGTTCGCTCGGGACCTCGAGGCCCTGCGCGAACGCTACGACCTGAAAATCGTCGCCGACGAGATCCAGTCCGGACTCGGACGGACGGGGGAGCTGTGGGCCGTCGACCACCTCGAGCTGACGCCGGACGTCATCACCAGCGCGAAGGGACTGCGCGTTGGCGCGACGATCTCGCGGTCGGACGTCTTCCCGGAGGAGACTGGGCGGATCTCCTCGACGTGGGGCGCCGGCGACGTGATCGCTGCGATGCAGGGCGCCCTGACGATCGACGCGATCCACGAGGGGAACCTGCTCGAGAACGTCCGCGATCGGGGCGAACAACTCAGGAGCCGACTCGAGCGGGCCGAGATTCCGGGGGCGATCGACGTCCGCGGGCGGGGACTGATGCTCGCCGTCGAGTTCGACACCAAGGAACGGCGAGAGGCCGTCGTCGAGGCCGCCTTCCGGCGGGGGCTGCTCACGATCGGCTGTGGCTACAAGTCGCTGCGACTTCTGCCGCCGCTGGACGTCACCGAGCGCGAGATCGATCTTGGGGTCGAACTGCTGCTCGAGGCGAGCGAAGCCGCCTCGACGTAGCGGTCGCGACTCACACGAAAGCCCCAGGTTCATGCGATCGACGCGCCTACTACGCACACGATGATCGGAGCACTCACCGTCGGCAAGAAGGCGCTACTGTTCGGGTACAAACGCTACGGAATTCCGGGGGCGATCGTCTCCGGCGGGATCTTCCTGGCCGGCTACGTCGCCGTTCGCCGGGCGCTGCGCGGCGGTGCGGACGCCGACTCTCTCGACGAGGCCCTCGAGGCCGAGCTGGGTCCGACCGACGGGAGCGACGACTCCTCGGACGACTCGAGCGCGTCGAACTAGCGACTGCGATCGCCCGACGACCGCAACACTATCCTGCAGCCGCCGTGAACCGCCGGTAGATGTCACGGGAACCGCGGATCCGGCGGCTCGTCGAGGAGCTCTCGCTCGAGGAGAAGGTTCGACTCACACACGGCGCGAACGACCCCGAGGGACGGGCGACGGGCTACGTGGCGGGCGTCGACCGGCTCGGGATCCCCCCGCTGCGGATGGCCGACGGTCCTCTCGGCGTGCGGATCCCCGGCGAGTCCGCGACGGCGTTTCCCGCGCCGATCGCGCTCGCAGCGTCGTTCGACGTGGAACTCGCACGCGAACACGGAGAGGCGCTCGGACGGGAGACCAGAGGCAAGGGACAGGACGTGCTGCTCGCGCCCGGCGCTAACCTCGTTCGGGTCCCCCACAACGGGCGGAACTTCGAGTACTTCGCCGAGGACCCCGTCCTCTCGGCGTCGTTCGCCGGCGCCGTCGTCGCGGGGATCCAGTCCCGGGACGTCGTCGCGACGCCGAAACACTACGTCGCGAACAGCCAGGAGACCGCCCGCGCTGCCGTCGACGCCGAGATCGACGAGCGCCCGCTGCGCGAACTGTACCTCCCGTCGTTCCGCTCGGCCGTCGAGGCCGGGGCTGGCTCGATCATGACCGCCTACAACGACGTCAACGGGACCCGGATGAGCGACCACGAGCGACTCGTTCGGGACGTGCTGAAGGACGAGTGGGAGTTCGGGGGGTACGTCGTCTCGGACTGGTTCGGCACCGAGACCGTCGCTGGCGCAGCAAACGGCGGGCTCGACGTCGAGATGCCCGGGATCACGCTGGCCGAGATGCAGGCCGCGATGGCCGACGACGACACTGCCGACGAAGGGGGTGACGTTCCGGACGTGATCGCCGACGGGATGCCGGACGCCGAGAGCTGCGAGCGGTTCGCCGCCGCTCTGGCCGACGCGGTCGAGTCCGGTACGGTCTCGGAGGACCGACTCGACGACATGGTCACGCGGGTCCTCCGGGTGATGGATCGCGTCAACCTGCTCGAGGAGGGTGACGGCCGTGTAGACGGCGCGGTCGACACGCCCGCCCACCGCGACCTGGCGACTCGCGTCGCGACGCGCGGGACGGTCCTGCTCGAGAACGACGGCGTTCTCCCACTCTCGGACGACGCGGACGTCGCCGTTATCGGCCCAAACGTCGACGAGCCCGTTCTCGGGGGCGGGGGCTCCTCGGAGACGACGCCCGTCGTCGAGAGCGATCCGCAAACCGGAATCGCCGAGCGCGCCGAGGGCGGGGTGGCAGTCGCACACGGCCTCCCGCGGGTCGAGGAGGTGTCGATGCTCGAGGAGTTCACCGGCGGCGAGGACGACCGCGCGGAGCCGAGCCGGGAGCCCGACCTCGAGGGCGCCGCGGCGACCGCACGCGAGGCCGACGTCGCGGTCGTCTTCGTCCGCGACACGGCGAGCGAGGCGATCGACCGCGAGGATCTGCGCCTGCCCGGTCGTCAGGACGAACTGGTCGAGACCGTCGCCGCCGAAAACGACCGCACGGTCGTCGTCGTCAACTCGAGCGGCCCGATCGAGTGTCCCTGGCGCGAGGAGGTCGCGGCTGTCCTCGAGAACTGGTACCCCGGCCAGGCCCACGGCGAGGCCGTCGCTGCGGTGCTGTACGGCGACGCCGACCCAGGCGGACGGCTCCCCGTGACGTTCGCGCCCGAGGACGCCTACCCGACGGCAGACGAACGGCGCTATCCGGGCGTCGACGGGACGGCCCGCTACGACGAGGGCGTCTTCGTCGGCTACCGCCACTTCGATTCGGCCGAGCGGGAGCCGACCTATCCCTTTGGCCACGGCCGCAGCTACGCCGACTACGAGTACGTCGACGCCGACCCGGACCTCGAGGACGGAACTGTTCGCGTCACCGTCGAGAACACGGCCGACCGGGACGGTCGGGAGGTCGTCCAGGTCTACGTCCGCCCGCCGTCCGTCGACGGGGTCGACCGTCCCGTTCGCGAACTCGCGGGCTTCGAGAGCGGCGCGATCCCGGCCGGCGAGCGCGTCTCCGTGGCGGTCGACCTCGATGACCTCGCGTTCGCCCGCTACGGCGAGGACGGCTGGACGGTCGATCCCGGCGAGTACGTCCTCGAGATCGGTCGGTCCTCGCGGGACGTTCGGACGATCCAGCGGACGGAACTCGACTCGGGGTTCCGGGAACGGGTTCGGCGGTCGCTCGCGACCGGTGAGGCGGCGTCGGACGAACGCGCTCACCGATAGTCGCCCGTCCGAGGCCGTCGTTCGGGCGGGAACCGAGCTATGTCCGTCCGGTCGCGCTCCACCGGAGTCTCGAAAATCCCGACACGCTCTTTCCGGGCTGGTTCGTACTCGAGGTGTGTCCACAACCATCACGACCCCGGAAGCGGACGAAACCTGCGAGTACTGCGAATCGCGCATTTTCGACCACGAGCCGATCTGCGTCCGCGACTGTACCGACGACTGCGGGTCGCCGAGGTACTTCTGTAACTACGCCTGTCTCTCGGCGTACATAACCGAAACCGATCTGACGACCGGAAACGCGTGTGAGTGGGCGCCCGACGGACGCGACGGCCGCTGATCACGACACCGTCGAGTGATACCGAAGCCGCACGACACCTGCTACTGGCCTCGCAGCTCCTCGACGTGGTCGATCCGCTGCTGGACGAGGTCGGATTTCCCGATGTCGTGGCGGACGTGCAGCCCCTCCTCGCCGGCGACCTCGAGAGCCGCTTCCGCGAGTTCCTCTGCCTCAGTGATCGAGTCGGCGACGCCGACGAGAGCGAAGGCTCGCGAGGTCGTCGTATAGATGCCGTCCTCGCGTTCGTCCACGCTAGCATAGTAAAGTAATGCGTCGCCGGCACTCTCTTCGTCGACCTGCACCTTCGCACCCGCCTTCGGGTCCGTCGGGTACCCCTCCGGAACCGCGTACTTACAGACCGTCGCCTGCGGGGCGAACTCGAGTTCCGGCAGCGCCTCGCCGTCGCGGGCGGCCGTGATGACCTCGAGGAAATCGGTCTCGAGGACCGGCAGTGTGTTCATCGCCTCGGGGTCGCCGAAGCGGGCGTTGAACTCGATCACCTTCGGCCCCTCGCTGGTGAGCATGAACTGGCCGTAGAGGATCCCCCGGTACTCCTCGAGGGCGTCGACGGTCGCCTCGATCACCGAGACGGCCTCGTCGTAGTCGTCCTCGGTCATGAAGGGGAGCTCGAACGTCGCATCCGAGTAGCTTCCCATACCACCGGTGTTCGGTCCCTCGTCGCCCTCGTAGGCCCGCTTGTGGTCTTGAACCGCGGGCGCGGTGCGGACCTCGCCGTCGGCGACGAACGCCTGGACGGTGAACTCCTCGCCGATCAGTCGCTCCTCGAGGACGATCCGATCGTAGTCCGAGCCGCGGATGTACTCCTTGCCCTCCTCGGCGGAGACCTGGTCGCCGATGACTTTCACGCCCTTGCCGCCCGTGAGGCCGGCGGGCTTGATCGCGAGGTCGCCGTCGTACTCGTCGATAAAGTTACAGGCCGCCTCCATATCGTCGAAGGTCTCGAACTCCGGACAGCCGGGGACGTCGTGTTCGGCCATGAACCGTCGCTGGAACGCCTTGTCCGTCTCGATGCGGGCGTCCTCGGCCTTCGGGCCGAAGGCGTAGATTCCGGCCTCCTCGAGTTCGTCCACGATACCGGCCTCGAGGGGCGCCTCGGGGCCGACGACCGCCAGCGTCGCCCCGACGTCCTCGGCGTACTCGCGGACCGCCTTCGGGTTGGTCGTCTCGAGGGTCTCGAACTCGGTCGCGATCCGGGCGATCCCCGGGTTTCGGTTGCCGGCACAGGCGTAGAGGTCGGCCTCGCTACCCGCAAGCGCCCGCGCGATCGCGTGTTCGCGCCCGCCGCCGCCGATCAGGAGCACGTGCTCTGCCATGCTCGATAGCGAAACGCACGAACCTGTAAGTGTTACCCTTCGTGCGAGCGGGAAGTATGCACGAGTACGGGTATCGAACGGGACCGCCGTCGCGATCGATCGCTCTCATACGGACTATTGTAGTTCTTTACCGGTGATCGCTGTCCCCGCCCGAGCGATCACCGGTAGAACGCTACAACAATCCGTATCAGTCGTCGTCGGCGGCCGAGGGCTCGAGGGGCGCGCCGGCGTCCTCGTCGGTGTCGCCCTCCTCGATCCCGTCCGGCCGCGGGAAGTGCTCGATCGTCCGTTCGCGGAACGCCTCCTCGTCGAACTCGTACTCGCCCTCGAGGAACTCGAGCACCTCGAGGGTGTCGCGTCGCGCGTTCTTCAGGCAGGTCGAGGCGCCCGGCGAGGGGGTGATGTTGAAGATGATGTCGTCGCCGACGATCTTCGCCTCGCCCATGTCGAGGGACTTCGTCTCGGTGTCGACGATCTGGGGGCGGACGCCGCCGTACCCCTTCGCGCGCTCGATGTCGTCGAGTTCGACGCTGGGGACGACCTTCTGGACGTGGGGGAGGAACTGCTTCGGGCCGACGTTTGGCACGTCGTAGACGAGATTTCGAAGGACGTACGGCAGGAGGATGCGATCCGAGAGGATGTTCGCGTAGCTGAGAAACGCGGCGGCGTTGAGCCCGAAGACGTCCAGGAAGTCGGTGACGGTGGAGATGCGTCCGCGCTCGAGGGTCGGGACGAGCTTCGCGGTCGGACCGAAACGCGTGATCGAGGGGTCGTGGACGTCCGCGTCGCCGTGGACCGCGGCGAACGGCAGCTTCTTCATCTGGAGGGTGTAGACCTTCCCGTTGAGCAGGTCGTCCGCGAGGAAGAAACTGCCCGCGACCGGGAGGAGGACCTTGTTCTCGCCGTAGCCCAGCTCCTTGGCGATCTGGAGGCTGTGGGAGCCGGCGGCGACGACGGTCGCCTCGCAGTCGAATCGGCCGTCGGTCGTCTCGATCGTGTAGCCGTCCAGCGTCGGCGTGATGTCCTCGACCTTCGTCCCGGTGTAGACGTCGACGCCCGCCTCCTCGCGCGCGAGTTCGACGAACGACTGGGTCGTCGCGCCGTAGTCGACGACGTAGCCGTCGGGCGTCTGGAGCGCGCGCAGTTCCTTGTCCGGATCCCGGTCCTCGACGACCTTCGGCTCGATCTCGGCGATCTCCTCGCGGCCGATCGAGCGCAGTTTCGGGAATAGGTCGCCGAAGCCGTCGCCCTCGTAACGTCGCTCGAGCTCCGCGACCTCCTCGTTGCCCACGCCCAGCACCATCTTGCTGCGCTTGTCGTGCATCTCGCGGTCGGGGTCGTGGTTCTCGAGGTAGCCCGCGAGCATCTCCGCGCCCTCCTTTACCTCTCGGGCCTTCTCGAGGGTGTAGTTGGTCTCGATGTCCCCGAAGTGGAGGGTCTGGGAGTTGTTCGTGTGATCGGAGTTGATCGCCGCAATCTCGTCTTCCTTCTCGATCAGTGCGATGGAGTCGATATCGGTAAACGTCGCGGTCGTGTACAGCAGCGAGGCACCGCTGATGCCGCCGCCGACGATAACGAGGTCGTACTTGCCAGACATTGTTATGGTGGCCGCTATGTGTCCCACTTCGGTCCAGACGTATAACTCATATTTTTCTGTCGGAAGATTCGTCGATCGACGAAAACCGTCTCGACGAGGGGTGTGTCGCCCTCGAGCGAGGGTCTCTCAGCCGTCCCAGTAGACGTGTCAGTAAGTTCGATCGAGCCGACGAAACACAAACAAATTATTCGACCGCTGCAAAAGGCGGTCTAATGCGACAGTACCTCGAGCTCGTCGACTCGGTGCTCTCGACGGGGACCCACAAACCGAATCGGACCGGGGTCGACACGATCTCGTCGTTCAGCGAACACTACGAGGTCGACCTCCGGGAGGGGTTCCCGCTGTTGACGACCAAGCAGATGGACGGCTACCGCTGGAACTCGATGCTCCACGAGGTCGCCTGGTACCTCTCGGGTGAGGAGCACATCCGGGAGCTTCGCGAGGAGACGAAGATCTGGGACGCCTGGGCCGACGACGAGGGGCGCCTCGACACCGCCTACGGCCGGTTCTGGCGGCGGTATCCCGTTCCCGACGGCGAGAGCCGGCTCGAGGGCGAGAGCTGGCCCGACGAGGGCCACCGGTGGGTCACCGAGGAGGCCGACGGCCGCCGCACGTTCGACCAGCTGCAGTACGTCGTCGACGCGCTTTCGGATTCGCCGAACTCCCGACGGCTCGTAGTCAACGCCTGGCACCCCGCGAACGCGGCCGTCTCGACGCTGCCGCCGTGTCACTACTCGTTCGTCTTCAACGTCCAGGGCGACCGGCTGAACTGCCATCTGACCCAGCGCTCGGGCGACGTTGCGCTCGGAATCCCGTTCAACATCGCGGCCTACGCGCTCCTGACGAAGGTCGTCGCCAGACAGACCGGATTCGAGCCCGGCACCTTCGCCCACACCGTCGTCGACGCCCACGTCTACTGCGGGCGCGGCGAGCGCGGGGAGTGGTACGCCGACAACCTCGAGGGCCTGCAGTCCCGGCTCGCCAACGTCGACGAGCGCGAGGACTACCTCGCGGTCAGGGAGTGGCTCGAGAGCGAGGCCCCCGCCGAGGCCGACGGCGACGAACGGCTCGATCACGTCCCCGGCCTGCTCGAGCAGTGCTCGCGCGAACCGCTCGAGCGGCCGACCCTCGAGATCGGCGACGCCTCGATCGACGACCTCTCGGTCGAAGACCTCGAGCTTCGGGGCTACGACTCACACGAGGGACTCCGGTTCGCGGTGGCCGAATGACCGCTCCCGAACTCGAAACCGACCTCGAACTCGCCGCCATCGTCGCCGTCGCCGACAACGGCGTCATCGGAAGAGACGGAGAGATGCCCTGGCACCTCCCCGCGGATCTTCAGCACTTCAAGGAGACGACGATGGGACACCCCGTGATTATGGGGCGAGTGACCTACGAGGGCATCCTCGAGACGCTGGGCGAGCCGCTGCCGGGGCGGACGACGATCGTCCTCACGAGCCGAGCGCTCGAGACCCCCGAGAACGCCGTCGTCGCCGAGAGTCTCGAGGACGCGCTCGAGAAAGCCGAAACCGTGGCCGAGCAGCGCCACGACGGAGCCGACACCGTCTTCGTCGCGGGCGGCGCGACGATCTACGAGCAGTTCCTTCCCGCGCTCGATCGGCTGGTCGTCACGGAAGTCGACCGCGAGCCGGCGGGCGACACCGAGTTCCCCGACTGGGATCCCGAGGCCTGGACCGAGGTCGATCGGGACGAGCGCGACGGGTTCGCGTTCGTCGAGTACGTCCGCCGGGGGTAACCGATGCAGGGGTCGATCGCCGACGCCGTCGCTCGCGTCCTCGAGTGCGACGTCGTCGAGACGACCGCGCTCGAGGGCGGCCAGATCGGCTCCGTCCACCGCGTCGGTCTGGCCGACGGCTCGTCAGTCGTCGCGAAGACGGGCGAGACCCCCCTCGAGGTCGAGGCGTTCATGCTCCAGTTTCTCGCGACCGAGAGCGAACTCCCGGTACCCGACGTCTACCAGGCCGATGCCGACCTGCTGGTGCTCGAGCACGTCGCGGGGACGACCGACCACGGTCCGGCCGTCGCGCGGGATGCTGCGGACCACCTAGCTCGGCTGCACGGCGTCGAGGCCGAGGCGGTCGGGTTCGAACGGGACACCCTCACCGGTCCCGTCCGCCAGCCCAACCCCTGGACCGACTCCTGGATCGACTTCTACCGCGAGCACCGCCTCGCACACGTCGCCGAACTCGCACTCGAGTCGGGGTCGCTGTCGCCCTCGCTCGCGAAACGCCTCGAGATCCTCTACTCGGGACTCGAGGACCTGCTCTCCGAGCCCGCGGCGCCCGCGCTGATCCACGGCGACGTCTGGACGACGAACGTGCTCTCGCGAGACGGCGAGGTGACGGCGTTTCTCGACCCGGCGACGTACTACGCCCACCCCGAGGTCGAACTCGCCTACGTCGACTGGACCGGGACCTTCGGCGGGGAGTTCTTCGAGCGCTACCGGGAGCGACGGGGGATCGAGCCGGGGTTCTTCGAGCGACGACGGTACGTCTACCGGCTCTACCCGCTGCTCGTCCACGTCCACCTCTTCGGCGGTCGGTACCCCGGGCGGCTCGAGGCGACCCTCGAGCGGTTGGGGTACTAACACCGACTCGGGGGAACGAACTCCTCGAGCGACCCTCGCTTCCCGTCCGCTCACTCCGGATGTCTCGAGCTTTTGAAACGGTCTCCCGAGCCACCAAATATAGGGAGTATATGTTCTCTAGGGAATATTCTCGAGGGATTCAAATACCACGGGTTCGCAGCTCCGATATGGTAGTTGATGAGTTCTCGGAGGCGATCCGGGAGTTCGAACACGACGGCGAGACGTACAAGATGGCGGACCTCACGGTCCTCGAGGAGGAGGGACTCTGCGACCTCGAGAAACTGCCGGTGAGCATTCGGATCCTGCTCGAGTCCGTGCTTCGGAACGCGGACGGCGGTCAGATCGACGCCGACTCGATCCGCGCCGCGGCATCCTGGGAGCCGGACGTGCCGGACGCCGAAGTACCCTTTACCGTGTCGCGGGTCGTCCTGCAGGACCTGACCGGCGTTCCCGCAGTGGTGGACCTCGCGGCGCTGCGATCGGCCGCGGACCGCAAGGGCGTCGACCCGACGGTCGTCGAACCCGAAGTGCCCTGCGACCTCGTGATCGACCACAGCGTGCAGGTCGACCACTTCGGCAGCGCCGATGCCTACGAGAAGAACGTCGAGATCGAGTACGAACGAAACGAGGAGCGCTACCGCGCGATCAAGTGGGCCCAGGGGGCCTTCGACGAGTTCAACGTCGTCCCGCCGGGGACGGGGATCGTCCACCAGGTCAACCTCGAACACCTCGGACGGGTCGTCCACGAGCGCGAGGTCGACGGGGAGCAGTGGCTGGTGCCCGACACGCTCGTCGGCACCGACAGCCACACTCCCATGATCGGCGGCATCGGCGTCGTCGGCTGGGGCGTCGGCGGGATCGAGGCCGAGGCCGCCTTGCTCGGCCAGCCGATCAACATGAGCCTGCCGGAGGTCGTCGGCGTCCGTCTCGAGGGCGAACTCCCCGAGGGAGCAACGGCGACGGACCTGGTGCTCCACATCACCGAGAAACTGCGCGAGGTCGGCGTCGTCGACAAGTTCGTCGAGTTCTTCGGTCCCGGCGTTTCCGAACTCTCGGTGGCCGACCGCGCCACGATCTCGAACATGGCCCCCGAACAGGGGTCGACGATCAGCATGTTCCCCGTCGACGAGAAGACACTGGAGTACCTCGAGCTCACGGGACGGGATCCCGACCACGTCGACCTCGTCCGGGAGTACCTCGAGGCCCAGGGGCTGTTCGGCGAGCAGGAGCCCGACTACACCGAAACCGTCGACTTCGACCTCGGCGACGTCGAACCCAGCCTCGCGGGCCACAAGAAGCCCCACGACCGCATCCCGATGGGCGATCTGGACGAGCACTTCCCCGTGTTGCTCCAGGAGGAGGGCGTCCTCGGTACAGGTGGCGAGCCTGCCATCAGTGACGGAAGCGGTGCAACCGCGGCGGACGCGACCGACGCCGACGAACCCGGACTCGCGCTCGACGAGAAGGTCCCCGTCGAACTCGAGGACGGCCGCGAGGTCGAGATCGGTCACGGCGACGTCCTCGTCAGCGCGATCACGTCCTGTACGAACACCTCGAACCCGTCGGTGATGGTCGCCGCCGGCCTGCTGGCCCGCAACGCGGCCGAGCAGGGACTCGAGGTGCCCGACTACGTCAAGACGAGCCTCGCACCCGGGAGCCGCGTCGTCACGGAGTATCTCGAACGGGCGGAGCTGCTCGACGATCTCGAGGAGCTGGGGTATCACGTCGTCGGTTACGGCTGTACGACCTGTATCGGCAACTCCGGACCGCTCCCGAAGCCCATCGAGAACGCCATCGACGAACACGACCTCTGGACGACGAGCGTCCTCTCCGGAAATCGGAACTTCGAGGCCCGAATCCACCCGAAGATCAAGGCGAACTACCTCGCCAGCCCGCCGCTGGTCGTCGCCTACGGGCTCGCCGGGAAGATGGATATCGACCTCGAGAACGAACCGCTCGGCACGAACGACGACGGCGAAGCGGTCTACCTCGAGGACGTCTGGCCCGACGCCGAGGAGATCCGCGAGACGATCCACGACAGCGTCTCGCCGGAGATGTTCGAAGAGAAGTACGCCAGCGTCTACGAGGGCGACGAGCGCTGGGAGGCTCTGGACGCCCCCGAGGGCGACGTCTACGACTGGGACGACGAGTCGACCTACATCCGCGAGCCGCCGTTCTTCCAGGAGTTCCCGCTCGAGAAACCGGGCGTCGGCAACGTCGAGGGCGCCCGCGCGCTGCTGACCCTCGGCGACACGGTCACGACCGACCACATCAGCCCCGCGGGGCTGTTCGGCGAGGACTTGCCCGCCGGCCAGTGGCTCAAAGAGCGCGGCGTACCGGTCCACGAGTTCAACACCTACGGCTCGCGCCGCGGGAACCACGAGGTCATGATGCGGGGTACGTTCGCCAACGTCCGCATCGAGAACGAACTGCTCGACGGGAAGGAGGGTGGGTACACGATTCACCATCCGACGGGTGAGGAGAGCGAGGCGCTACGCGCCTCGGAAGAAACGAGCGGGGAGCAAAGCGACCCGCGAGTCACGACCGTCTTCGAGGCCTCCGAGCGCTACCGCGAGGAGGACACGCCGCTGATCGTCATGGCCGGCGAGGAGCTGGGAACCGGCTCGAGCCGCGACTGGGCCGCCAAGGGGACCGACCTGCTGGGTATCCGCGCGACCATCGGCAAGAGCTACGAGCGCATCTACCGCGACAACCTCATCGGCATGGGCGTCCTCCCGCTGCAGTTCGACGAGGGCGAGGGCTGGGCGGAACTCGGCCTCGAGGGCGACGAGCAGTACACGATCGAAGGGCTGGAGGACGGGCTCGAGCCCAACGCCGAACTGGCCGTCACCGCCACCGACGACGACGGTGAGACGACGGAGTTCACGGTGACCGCGCAGGTCGACACGCCGATGGCGGTCGAGTACGTCGAGAACGGCGGCGTCTTGCATCTCGTGTTGCGGCGGCTGCTGCAAGAGGAGACGAACTGACCCCGATCGACACCGATTCTTTTGGCGGCTCGCTCGAGCGCGACGAGCGCGAGGCAGAAGGACGTTTCGTCGGACAGCGAGCGCCAGCGTCTTTGGGGTTCCGTACGCAACGTCGATCGATGACCGACCTGCGATACCTCCCCGACGCGGACGGCGTGACCGCGTTCACCGCGACGATCACGGAGACGAGCGAGGACAGCGTCTTCCTCGACGGTACCTACTTTTATCCCGAGGGCGGCGGCCAGCCCGCCGACCGCGGCGTCCTCGAGTGGGACGGCGGCCGCGCAGACGTGGTCGACGTCCGGAAGGACCACGGCGACGTGCGCCACGACGTCGAGCTTCGAGCGGGGGAACTCCCGCCCGAGGGAACGACGGTCGAGGGGCGGATCGACGGGGACCGTCGCCGCAAACTGAGCCGGATGCACACGGCCCAGCACGTCGTCTCCCGCGTCGTCCTCGAGGAGTACGGGGCGAGTACCGCCGGCAACCAGGTCTACCCGGACCGGTCGCGGATCGACTTCGAGCCCGCGTCGTTCGACGACGACGATCTCGAGTTCATCGAGCAGCGGTCGAACGAGGCCATCGAGCGTGACCTCCCAGTTACCAAGGAGAACCGTCCGCGGCCGGCCGTCGAGGACGCGGTCGACGAGGGCCGCGCACTGTTAGATCTGATCCCGGACTCCGTCGATCCGCTCCGCGTGGTCGAGATCGAGGCGTTCGATCTCTGTCCCTGCGGCGGCACCCACGTCTCCCGACTCGGCGAGATCGGGCGGCTAACCATCACTGACCACGTTTCGAAGGGCGAGGACACCGAACGGATCGAATTCGAACTCGAGGATCCGACCTGAGTGGCGGGCCGCGTCCGGGTTACGAGGAGCGCGGGCTCGCGCGGGTCGTCACGCTTATCGTCGCGGTCGCGGGGTACGCCGAGCTTTTCCGGCGTCCGATCGTAGGTTGCCTCATGACCGCCCCGACCGAGCGCAATCGGCTCGACGAGGAGGAGAGCCCCTACCTGCGCCAGCACGCGGACAATCCCGTCAACTGGCAGCCGTGGGATCAACAGGCCCTCGAGACCGCGCGCGAACAGGACAAACCGATCTTCCTCTCGATCGGCTACTCGGCGTGTCACTGGTGTCACGTCATGGAGGAGGAGAGCTTCGCCGACGAGGAGGTCGCCGAGGTGTTGAACGAGGAGTTCGTCCCGATCAAGGTCGACCGCGAGGAGCGCCCCGACGTCGACAGCATCTACATAACCGTCTGCCAGCTGGTCAGCGGCGGGGGCGGCTGGCCGCTGTCGGCGTGGCTCACGCCGGAGGGAAAGCCGTTCTACGTCGGCACCTACTTCCCGAAGCGCTCGAAGCGGGGCCAGCCGGGCTTTCTCGACCTCATCGAGGGGCTGGCCGACTCCTGGGAGACCGACCGCGAGGAGATCGAGAACCGGGCCGACCAGTGGACCGAGGCGGCCCGAGATCAGCTCGAGGAGACTCCTGACTCGGTCGGCGCCGCTGAACCGCCCTCGAGCGACGTCTTGGAGCGGGCGGCCGACGCCGCGCTGCGCAGCGCGGACCGCCAGAACGGCGGCTTCGGCTCCGGCGGGCCGAAGTTCCCTCAGCCCTCGCGGCTGCGCGCGCTCGCCCGGGCGTACGACCGAACCGAGCGCGGCGACTATCTCGAGGTCCTCGAGGGATCGCTCAC